>JACUUU010000324.1 GCA_014859065.1 Anaerolineales bacterium | reverse complement strand
AGGCATTTCGTGCTGTGCTGAGCTGCCTGTTGAAACAGCAGGCTGATGCAATCAACGCTATCCCAGACTACCGGTGTAGAAGAATGGTTTTTCTTGAGATAAAGCCCATAACGAACCCCACGTAAGTGCTCGACGTGAGCCACGTCAAAAGACTGATTTCCATTCAGTTCACCAATCATACGCGTCAATCTTCTAGCTGCTTCTGGAGACCAGCTGTAAGCTGACTGTAAGGGATTCGCAGTCGGAACAGTGATCAAACAATTCCAATAGGACCTGGCTTTACTCAGATGAAAAGCTTCGATATGATGGCAAAAAGCCCTGAGTTTCTTAAGATCGTTACGTTCCTTCTCATACTCCCAGACTGTAATCAATGTTATGCGATGACCAAACTCTGACAGACACTTAATCAGGTTATAAGGGCGCACACGTATCAGGTTAGGAACATATGGGATTACAAATAAGATATCCATTATCAAGAGCCTCTATATGCCCAGAATTATTGATGCCAAAATCCAGGCTCACTTTATCAATCTATCCCCCTATTACTAATAAGCACTATCCGGAAATTATCTTCAAAAATAATAACCACCCCCAGCAAGTTATGTTTCTATGATCCCCCTTTTTGAAATTCTGGTTGTTCAACTGAGAAATTCACTATGCTCAATTTGAAGATTATTGAGCCTTTCGTGCAATTCCTGTTGAGCACGTTTGATTATGAATTCATCTAAACCCGTAATTTGAGATACAAAACGAGCACCACTATGACCAATTCTGTTAGCCTCTAAAGCTGCAAACCAGTGCTGCTGCTGTTCGTCAAGATAGCTCATTAGCAAATTTATCTGTTGGTGTAATGATTTATTCGAATGATTGACACCAAGTTTGCACAACTGGCATTGACACACATGAATCAGCCCAACTTCCATATGCAACCTCCTTATAATTCTGCTTATGGGTGAATAGTTTGTTCTAATCGATAATCTCGTTCAGGGAATATTCTTGGGTAAATTTCTACAACTGCCCAACCTGCAAACACCAGTAAAACAGCATCTACCGGAAGCCGGTAGCGGATCAATGCCCAGGTGAGCAGGTGGATTACGGTATAAAAAGCGATGAAAAAATAAAGCAGCATGACCGGCGATTTTAAAAATCCCTCTATCCAGACCTTACGATTAAATAAAACCCCGACCAAACCATACAACATCAGAGGTAATATCAAACCAAAGCTTGCCACTCTACTGATATTGCTGATCAGACCAGATTCAGAACTTGGCCAGAACATGAAGAAGGCGGGGATTCGAGACAGACTGAGGTTGAGATATCGGATTGGGTCATCAAGGATGAACTGCAAGCCGCGCTGCAGCAGCGCCTGATCTAAAGCCGCCTCGTTCAGGTGGAGCAGCTCTTCAGGTAAAAGCCGAAAATACTCCCCAGAGGGCAGGATCGGTTCAAAGTGGTTTCCGTAAACTGGATGGTTTGCCCAATAGAAGGCGAAACCAGCATTGGTGTTTACCAGGACGAAGCGGTCGAAACGAATATAGTTAAAAAGGGAAACCGGCAGAATAGCTGCAATGACCACAAGCCCAGGGAAAATGACAGCCCAAGTGTGATGACGGCGACCGGACCACCAGACCCACAAGAACAAGACCGGCACGAAAAACAGGACAACCTGACGCAGCAAGACAGCCATCCCCAGGCAAACTCCCAATGCTCCGGTGAGGAAGACGGTTTTAATAATAGGAGCCTGATCTAATGAAAATCTAAACCGTTCATCCAATAAAGCGTTGATCCTGAGCTTATCAGATAAAATCACCGCAAAATATAGGCTGGCAAGAACGACAGTTATATAAAATGCTTCGGTCATTAAGGCACCAGAATAATAAATAAAATAGATATAAATGGCTGTAAGTCCAGCCGCTGCAAGCCCAACTGAAGGTTTAAAGATTCTTCTGGCGATTAAATACACCAGGAGTGGGTGCAGTAAGCCAACCAGCACAGCCTGGATCAGACGGGCAACCAGTGGAGACGGGCCAAATAGAGCATACACCCCAACGAGATAAAGGGTGTACAGATAGCTCCAGTGAGCGGTTGGTTCTCCTGCTGGGGTTCCAGGCCACCAGGGCTGGTCAAACGTGAAGCCGTGCCCGTCCAGCACCCGCAGCGCCAGGTTGTGGTAGGAAATCTGGTCAGCTGTGCCGGGAAGAACCTCTACTTCATCACCAAGATAAAGAGCCGTCGTTATTCGGAACAAAATCGAGATGCCGAGGATTAGAACCAGGATCAATTTTTTATGGTTATTCAGCCATGTGTTCATCTAATTCACCATAAATATTATCCAGACTTTTCAAAGCGGCTTTCCAGTCGTAGCGTTCCTCCACTAACCGGCGTCCGTTAAATGACAATTTAGCCTGCAAATCTTCATCTTGCAGTAAATTAATCACATTTTCAGCGAAATCCGGTTCCGCGTCCGATACTAGAACTTGCTCACCAGGAATGGCGTCAATGCCTTCCAGCCCTACCGAGGTAGTAACTACTGGCATTCCATAAGCAAAGGAGTCTAAAATACGAACCCTCATGCCACTCCCAGCTCGCACAGGTATGACCACTAAGGCTGATGATCGAAGATATGGTCTCAGGTCAGGGACATATCCGGTGACGGTGACCCATTCAGGATTTTCACGGGCAGAGTCTATTAAATCGTCGGGAGGGTTTTTGCCAACAATGGTCAGGCTTGCTTCAGGTATGCTTTTCCTGACAATGGGAAAGACTTCTCTCAAAAACCAACGGACCCCATCTGCATTGGGTGGATAATGCAGGGTACCCAGGGTCAGAATAGTTTTTGAGCCGGGCTGGCGGCTGACGGGTTGAATTTGCTCGGTATCCACAGCAATGGGAATGACCGTAACCGGTGCAAAGAGACTGGCGATGATCTTCTCGTCCTGACCTCTTCCATCCACTTCACTGGCTGCCTCAAGCAGATCGATGCGATCGATCTCCGTGACTGCCAGAATGTGATCGAAAGCCCCAACCAGCATACCTTCGTAGCGTTTGACCCTGCGTGCTTCTAGCCCCGCCACAGGTCTTAAGAACAAAGGTAAATTCTGGCGCATGCGTTCTACAATAGTCCAGACCGCATTATGGGCATCGAAGACCAGGATTGGGCGCTGATTCACCTGAGTGGCAACATTGAAAGGAGTGAGGGTTGCGTTGTTTGCATTGACAGGGTCGACTGTGTCTGGCTTTCGGCCAGCGTAAGGAAGCGCATACTGCGTCATGGTCAGCTGATCGGCATGGATGCAGTCGATCTGTCCAGATTTCATCAACTCCCCTACCACCCTATGCATTCCTTGCAGATCGTCTCGTTCAATCAAGAATGGTCGTTTGGTAAGTTGACTCCGCAGCCCATAGCCGATATCTGCCAGACGAGAACGTTTGATGGGGACGGTGTGGACAACCTTGCATACCTGCTCCAAAATGGGAACAAACTGAACCTCTTCTGCTCTAACGAAGGAGGCCAGGATAATGTCGTGTCCCTGAGCAGCAAGATAGCGTAAGACGTTCCAGGTCTTGATCTTGGGGCCAGCGTCAGGAGGGTATGGGACGATCTGCGTGAGAAAGAGGATACGCACAGTAATAAAGCGTTTATCTCATACGGGGCAGGAATGTTAGTAGGCGAAGATAATTTGCCCCTAAATTTCTAAAGTTCTCATGCTTAGGGATTGGTTTCACCCAACCGAGCGGGAGAAGCATCAGTCTCGGCATTGAGATGATGAACAAGATAAATTTATAACTCAAGGCTGCCAACCAACCATAATGTTTTTGTATAAATTGATGCTTGGATTGGTAGAGGCGAATAAACATTTCCGGAGCTGCTTGAGAGGTGCTTTGACCTCCTAGGTGAACAACTTCAGCCTGTGGTACCCATTGGATTTTCCAACCAGCTTGCCGTAGTCGGTAGCATAAATCAACCTCTTCGGTGTATATAAAGAACCTTTCATCGAAAAACCCTACCTGATCCAGGGCCTCTTTACGCAGGATCATACAAGCTCCTTGGATGACATCTACCTCGCGTGATAGAGTCAGATCCCAGCGATGCATGCGATAGGAGGCACCAGGCCAGAGACGGTC
>JACUUU010000323.1 GCA_014859065.1 Anaerolineales bacterium | reverse complement strand
TATTCAGTTTATAAACCATCAGAGATCGAACCAAAATGGCAGAAGAAATGGGAGCTGGATGGTTTGAGCCGTGCAGATATTGACGATTCGAGACCTAAGTACTACGCATTGACTATGCTTCCCTATCCTTCAGGAGATCTGCACATAGGTCATTGGTATGCGATGACACCTTCAGATGCACGTGCCAGGTTTATGCGGATGCGTGGGTATAACGTGATGTTCCCGATGGGTTTTGACGCCTTTGGCTTGCCTGCGGAGAACGCGGCGATTAAACACAATATTCACCCTAAAGAATGGACTTATGCCAACATAAACAAGATGCGCAGCCAATTAAAATCCATGGGTGCGATGTTCGACTGGCGTAGAGAAGCGATTTCATCAGACCCCAAGTATTACCGCTGGTCGCAGTGGTTCTTTACCCAATTTCGGAAAAATGACCTGGCATATCGTAAGCTTTCCCCGGTAGATTGGTGCCCTCAATGCAACACTACTTTAGCCCGAGAACAAGTTTGGGGTGAGGATCGCCACTGTGAGCGCTGTGGAACGCCGGTCATCAAGAAAAACTTGGAACAATGGTTCTTTCGGACTACCAAGTACGCTGAAGAGTTGTTGGAATTTTCGCAACTGGATTGGCCGGAGCGAATCCGTTTACTGCAAACCAACTGGATTGGACGGTCAAAAGGCGCTGAGGTCGATTTCGAGGTTGATGATGAAACACTATCTGATGAAGAGGCGTGTTTGACTGTTTTTACTACCCGCCCGGATACTTTGTGGGGGGCAACCTTCATGGTGCTGGCTCCAGAACATCCATTGGTTGAGAAAATTACCACAGCCGAACAAAGAGAAGTGGTTGAAGAATACATTGCTCAATCTCTCCGTTTGAGCGACATTCAACGCGAGTCGGTGGAAAAGGAAAAGACAGGGGTGTTTACCGGCAGCTATGCGATCAATCCAGTAAACCAGGAGCGAATTCCGATTTGGATCGCCGACTACGTGCTGATGACTTACGGCACTGGAGCTATCATGGCTGTCCCTGCCCATGACAGGCGCGATTTCGATTTTGCCTTGAAATACGGGCTACCGATCTTGCCCGTCATCGAACGACCGGATAACCTGACCAAATCCTTCGCACCTGCAGGAACGATGCGTGAAGGTTTCGTTGAGGCTTTAAGAGCTGCGGGCATACCCTTTGACGAAGATGCTCGCGGATTAGCAATAACAATACCGTTCGAGAAAATCGATGATTACATAGAGCTGGCATCCAACCACATCGTTTCTGATGCCTGGAATGAGGTGGTGGGAACACGCTGGGTGTTTATCTTCTCAGATGGGGTTTGGGAATGGGATTCATGGGAAAGTGAGAAGAGAATCCTGGAACGGTGCAAACGACTGGAGACCGCGGTTCAGCAGAGGCGCACTCTGATGGAGATGTTGTGGAACCTGGTCTTTTACCGAGACGCGTTATATCATGACGAATATGGAACGATGATTAATTCCGAGCAATTCACTGGCACAAAAGGTGAAAACGCTTACCGGGAAGTGACTGATTGGTTGGAGAAATCCGGTAAAGGAAAGGCAGCCATCAACTATCGTTTGCGGGATTGGTTGATTTCAAGACAGCGTTATTGGGGCGCACCTATCCCGATCGTCTACTGTCCTGAACATGGCGCTGTAGATGTCCCTGAGGATCAACTGCCGGTCTTACTCCCTGAGGATGTCGAGTGGTTACCAACTGGGGAAAGCCCGTTGAAACTGCATCCGACCTGGAAATACACCACTTGCCCGATTTGCGGTCAACCCGCTGAACGTGAAACTGACACCATGGATACTTTTATGTGTTCATCCTGGTACCATCTGCGTTACTTAAACCCGGACTACGATCAGGGTCCCTTTGATCCGGAGGAATACAATTACTGGATGCCGGTGGATACCTATACTGGTGGAATTGAGCATGCTACCATGCATTTGATATATACTCGATTTTTTCACAAAGCGTGCCGCGATCTGGGTATTACTGAGGGCCACGAGCCGATGATCCAACTTCGTAATCAAGGGATCATCCTGGCTGAAGACACCGAGAAGATGTCCAAGAGTCGTGGAAATGTGACCGCTCCAGATGATCTAATCGCTCGTTATGGAACTGACACGATCAGGGCGTACCTGATGTTTTTTGCACGTTGGGAAATGGGGGCTCCTTGGAACAGCGCTGGTATCGAAGGAGTGTCCCGCTGGATCCGCAGGGTGTGGAGTTTGATGACGGAAACCGCAGCAAGTGGTAATGCTCCTTCAGAGGTGTTGCGCTCACTCCGGCGTAAACTGCACCAGATCTTACGCCAGGTCACCCGTGATTATGAAGATTTCGAGTTCAATACCACTATTTCAGCGTTAATGGAATTATTAAATGAGATGGTGCGAGCTCGTGAAATGGGTGCGGCTGGAACAGCTGAGTGGGATGAAGCTGTAGATATCTATGTACGCATGATGGCGCCAGCAACTCCTCACGTCGCTGAGGAGATTTGGACTGAGGTACTTGGAAAGCCTTATTCCGTGCACACCCAATCCTGGCCAGAGTTTGATGAGGAAGCTGCTCGAGAAGAACAAATAACATTGGTGGTTCAGGTAAATGGTAAGGTGCGGGACCGTATCCTCGTCCCGGTTGATATAAGTCAGCAGGATGCCCAGCATGCAGCCCTAAACAGTCCGGCGGTGCAGAAATACCTGCAAGGAAAACAGCCCCGTAAAGTTATCCTGGTACAGGGGAAGCTGGTAAATATTGTGGTGTGAGCAGCTGGGTTTGAGGGATCCTTTAGATGGCAGTGCTCCCCTTCTATTAGACTTCACTCTCGATTACAATGGTGTTTAATGGGATTGCCTGATACTGAGGCAAAGAGTAATTAAATTAACAATCACCTAATTAATCAACCGCTGACATCCAAACGGCTTGGTTAATAGATGCGCTTATTTCAATGCAAGAGGACTAAGAACATGCCAAACAAAGAGATCATCACTAGTGCGAACGCTCCGCAACCGATTGGGCCATACTCGGCTGGTGTGAAATCGGGAAAATTTGTCTTTACTGCTGGCCAGATTGGAATTGATCCCCAAACGGGAGAAGTTGTATCCGGTGGGGTGGAAGCAGAAACCCGCCAGGTCATGCGAAATTTAAAGAGCATTTTAGAAGCTGCTGGTTCCTCATTGGACTCCGTTGTCAAAACAACCGTATTCCTGCGGGATATGGGTGATTTTGCCGCGATGAACTCGATCTATGGAGAGTTCTTCAGTCAGGAACCACCTGCACGCACCACCGTACAAGTCGCTGGATTACCGAAGGGGGTAGCGGTAGAGATAGAAGCAGTCGCGGTTCTACCCTGAAGTTTATTCAGGCGATAGCAACAATTCAGGCGTTGAAGGTGTCATTCGTTTCCATTATTGTGCCATGTTACAATGAACAGGCGACAATTCGGCTGTTGCTGAAAGCGATTGATTCACAGACTTACCCTCGTCAGAATTTAGAAGTGATAATTGCTGACGGAGGTTCCACCGACCAGACTCTTGAAGAGATTTCTGTTTTTCAAAGCGAACATCCTGACTTAAAAGTCAAAGTGGTGGATAATCCTGAGCGGATTATCCCTGCGGGGTTGAATCGAGCAATTAAAGCTGCTGAGGGTGAGCTGATCGTCCGTCTTGATGGGCATTCGATGCCTGAACCGGATTACATCGCTCTTTGTGTAGATGCTCTTCAGCAAGGATGTGGTGATAATGTCGGAGGTGTGTGGGAAATCAGGCCTCGGGACCAAAGTTGGCAGTCACGATCGATCGCAACCGCAGCTGCTCACCCCCTAGGTGTAGGTGATGCCCATTACCGGGTTGGTGGACGACCTCAAAAAGTTGACACAGTGCCTTTTGGCGCTTTTAAGAAATCGATTATTGACCTGATTGGCTTCTTTGATGAATCTCTGCTCACCAATGAAGACTATGAATTCAACACCAGACTGCGTAAGGCAGGCGGTGTTGTCTGGTTGGATCCAAAAATACGTACGGTTTACTTTCCGCCGGGATCGATTGCTGCGCTTGCGCGCCAATACTGGCGCTATGGGTATTGGAAAGCTCGCATGTTAAGACGTTAC
>JACUUU010000322.1 GCA_014859065.1 Anaerolineales bacterium | reverse complement strand
GCACCCAGCCGGCTTGCCAGTTCTACCAGTCTGTTGTCGCCCCCTTCTTATGGCTGGAATTCGAAGACCACCACAGCCTGATCGTGGCTGAGACCGGCAAGGCATCCCTACTCTCACAGGAAAATGCCGGCAGCCGCGCTGATGCACCTATGCAAGTCTGGCAAGTTGCCGTAACCCTGTCAGAACCCTGGCCACAAGGCGACGGGCAGACATCCTTCCCGGCCTACGTGCTGGTTATCAAGGAAGAAAGCGGCTGGAAGTTCGAACGCTTCCTGCTGCCGGAAGAAATCGAAAAATATTCTGGAGGAGATAAATGAAAACCAAAGGACGAATTATAAATATCCTGATCGTATTATCGCTGGTCGTCGCAATGCTACCTACCCCAGCTCAGGAAGCCTTTGCCCAGGATGATGACGGCCAATCTGCCTGGGGAGAGTTTCTCAACCCGGATGGTTCCATCAACTGGAACAACCTTACCTACTTGGGAGAAGTCTCCGAGCCGGTTGATTGGATGAACATCGACATCCCAGGCGGAATTCAGATCCCCTTGGGGAAAGCCCGCTACAACCGCTACATCACGCCTAGTGGCAACGTGCTGGTGCTGCCTTCTCCAGCGACCATGTTCATGTCTTTCCTAAAACCAGGTGAATCCGGCCTGGAAGCCAATCCCCCTCATATGCTCAGCAACGGACACAGCATACTGTCCATGCTGGCTACGGACTACATCGATTTCGATCAACTGCAAGAATTGGGTTACGTCAGCCCCGCAGAATTCTTTCAGGCAGTGATCGATGGGCAGGTAAATATCTGGTCAGTGGTCTCCCCTAATTTTCTGTTCGAGATTCTGCAAATGACCCTGGATGCCGGGTATCTGGTCACTACCCTGTGGCTTTATTTACATGGTGAGGAATGCGCCACGATACCAGGTGGTTGTCCTCCCGGTATCGACGACCCGGAAAATCCGCAAATTCCCCCGCCTCCCACAGCCTGTCCCCAACCTTCGCTGACCTCCGATCCAGTTCATGCCTCTGGCGAGAAGGTTGCTCCGCTCAACCCCATCGTAATCGGTCAGGATCCCGAAAGACGCGGCGTTGACCTGAATATTCAAGTCAGTATCCCACCAGTTATTTTCACCTGGCATGAAACTATCACCACCTACACCTGTCGCTATGAGGCCGGCGGTGAAGGAGAAGGCTGCCCGGGACCAGGTTATCGCTACCAGCAGGTCATCGGTGAGGACGGCAGCCCGACTACATGGGATTCTTCGATGGAGGACAACGGAAACTGGCAGGTGATAACAAATGTCGACTGCATCCGTCACGTCGAAGTCTTCACCGATTATCTGGCATATGCTTACCTGAGGGTCAACCTGTCGCCAGAATCTCGTCAGTGGATTCTGACTCACCTGGCTAAAGCATACCCAGGCGCGCGTCTCAAGCGCCCCGACTGGCAGTTCACTTTCCAGGGACCCGGCAGCCTGGATGGCGGTGGAGCTGTCTCCTGGTCACAGCTCATCCCCAGGATCCAGTTCTCCGACCCAGGTCAATACACCATGCGCCTGGTCGGTCTAACGACGGGCACCACCGTCTCTACCCCCCGATCCTTTGATCTGCCGTTGAACCCGTTTTCCGTCGATATGCTGCGTGTCACCCTGGTAGAGGCTCCATGAGTATCGGAGACGTCATCCTGGCCCTACCAGTCTGGTGGATCAATGGAGTGCTTGCCATGTTGTATTGGTCAATCGGTCACCTACCTGAATTTGCTGCCACTCTAGCCGGCGCCATAATTTTGCTTGGGATCGATCCCATCCTACAGCAGCGCGCCGGCGAACGGCCGCGGCGGCAGGGCCGGGGTGAAGCCCAAACGTCTGGAAACAACGCCCAGTATTTCACCCTGGCAACCCTGATCGCCTGGCTGCTGGTCTCCTTCACCTCCCGCTTCCCTGTCCCTTTGATCGGCGCATGTTTGTGGTGGGTTGGTCTGTTGGCAATCCTGGCCGTCCCAGAAGAACGCTTCAACCAACTTTGGTGGGCCAAGACTGGTCTGCTGGTTTACGCCGGTCTGGCACTCCTGCTGCGTTACGGGCTGGTGATGCTCAACCAGGTCAACCCAGCCGATTGGGCATCGGTTGTGGGCAGCCGCCTGGACGCTCAGGCTGTCCTGGCTACCACACGTGGCAATATCGCCATGATCGGTATGCTGTTCGTGTTCGTACTCTACCCACTGGGTTACTTCAGTCTTTTGTTCAACCGCTTTCTACGCAACCCCAAGCCGTTATACGCCATCGGGTTGGAAGCCGGCGATGTTATCCGCCGCCTGCGGACGCGCTAATCAGGCACTTTCACAACCAAATAACACGTCAGAGGCGAAAGACCCTCGCCCCGGCAGTATGCAGCCGCTGTCCTTCCATGATGAGAAGAGTGCAAACCTAGGTCATTTCGCCTTTGAGGTGTGTTACTCAATCTCAAGATTGAGTGACTCCCTGTGGAATATCACAGGAAAAATACACGTGGACACATGTCCAACTGCACGTTAGCAGCACTTACCCAATGCTCTGGAGTTTGGCCTTTCACCGAACTCAGGAGATGCCAACCTTGCCGGTCGAGGAAAGCCTTCCTGATACGAGAAGAGGGGCCAAACTCCTCAGCCCAGTATGTAGGCACATGAAAGGAGCTCCAATGCCTGCAAACACCTTTACTCTTGTCTGGCCAATCGCCGTCACCCTTATATTCATGGCTGGCCTGGTCGTGTGTATCGCAGCCCTGGCGACCTTAGTCACCGCGGTTGCTCGCACTCGCCAGATCACCCGAGGCTATAGAAGCCAGACATACCTGGGAGCTGAGGATGAAGCCCTTCCCGAACATCTACACCGCACTCACGCAGCTCGTACTGGATACTGGTCTGGATTAGAAACCGGTTCGATCGAGACAAACACCCGGGATGGCATCCACTACAGTCCTGTTCCCTGACCCGCGAGGGTGCCGGTTCTCAAGCCGGCCCCTCCTCCCCCGGGTTGTACCTTTTCTTGAGACTGGGATCGTGATCCTGGCCTGAAGAAAGCGCACAACCTGAATGGAAAGGTGGAATGATGAGTATCGCATTGATCGACCGTTGGATCGAAACCAGCACCACCAGAGCATCCGAGTTTACGAATGGATTGTGGCAGCATGGCCGTAAATCGCTCTTTGAGGCCGTCCTCCTCACCCCTGAAGACTTGACCATTGTCGATAACGGCCTGGTCTACGCTGGTGACAACCCCGATCATTTGAAATTCATGTGGTTTCACGTCATCGAACGCGAAGGCGGACAGGTCTACCAGGAATACCGCGTGGTGCGCTTGATGCAGTTGCGGCTGATCCCTATGGATGTACGTGCTGATCAGGGTGTCCTATCCAGGATGCGCTCTGTGCTGCGTGGTCTCTTCAGCGCCAACGTCGAGCTGGTCTACCTGGTGGCAGGCATGTTCCATCCCAAACGATTGGGGATCGTCCAGTTGTATGGCGTTGTAGGTAGGGATGCTAAAGTCGAAGAAGCAGAACGTCTTGCCACCAACAGCGCAGCCGCATTGGAAGCCAGCATGTCAGCCGCCTACCCCCAGATCCGCTTTAGCGATGTCGACATGGAAATGGCGAACTGGCTGGATGAAGCTCTGAAACAGATGCCGCATTGCTTGCTGGCTGTCGGTCACCCGGATCCCAGGGAAAACGCCCGCGGAGGCATGAGCGAGATCACTCCCTACCTAACTGCCGGCCGCTACGAGCAGAACCAGTACACCTTGCAGCAAAACGAATTGGTCATGCGTGGCATGAGCCAGTTGGAAGAAGATTTCCTCTTGCAGGTCTTGCTGGCACCAGTGACGATGGAGTCCGCCAGCCGCATGTTGGCCGGCCTGGGCGAGTACACCTCCACCTGGGCAGCCTGGCAGACCGGCCAGCGTTCCTTCAACTTCGGAGTTGCTTTGCCTCTGATGCTATCAGGTTCGCTGGCGCGCAGCATCGGTACAGGCGTAAGCCAATCAGCTGGTGAAGCTCTCTCAGAGGGTGTCTCAAGCGCAGAAAGCGTTTCCCATACCGAGGGCCAGGCTCACTCGCTCACCCATGGTTCTGCGCACACACGCGGCAGTTCGGTCACCCA
>JACUUU010000321.1 GCA_014859065.1 Anaerolineales bacterium | reverse complement strand
ATGTCTTGTGTCTGTGTGAAACACATTCCGGCAAATTGACTCCAACCAAGGTAATGCAATTAGTTAGATCAAATATAACCTTGATCGGCGGGATCGACTCTGACATTTTGCGCCAAGATAAGCAGGCTATCCAACAAGCTGTGGCAACGGTAAAGCCTTTCGTGGAAGAAGGTCGTCTCATTCCCCTTGCTGATGGGCGGGTGCGTGAGGATGTTCCCTATTCGAACTATGCTTTTTACCGGCAAGAATTGAAGAGGGTGTTTGTTAAGTAACCTCTTGATGCCTCTTATCCATAACTAATAGCTTAAGCGTAATCCATAATTCTTGAGTAAAAGGTTTATTTAGAAGGTCTAATAAAATCAGTTCTTAGCTGTACATGATTTTATTAATTTGCAGCGCCTTGAATTAAACACCGTATGCTTAGTCCAAGAAACTCTACCATAATCATGTGATAATACTCTCATCCTTGAGCAAGTGCTAGTATTTCCAGGACAAAAAGATGACCTCTCAAAGGTTGGATCACCTTCTCCAATATGCATCCAAACTAACCCGGGCCGAAAGGCTATTACTTGCAGCCCGCCTGATTCAGGATGTGCGGAAAGAAATACTACACCATCAATCCAGTCAAAAATAGAAAGATGCGGTAGGATTAATCAAACATCCTGCTTTAGGCGAAGATGCACAAGTGTATATCAGCAGAACTCGCTGTGACGCTTTTCTAACAAATGATATCAACACAAGAGTGTAACTGAAATCCCGATACTCATCCTTTCTGAAGGATGAAGCATATGATATCTTTTTATTTCTGCTCCACCTCCACCCACATCTGCTCCCCATTTGTGCTCAGATGGATCCACCCGTTTAAGTCCGTCCTGAGCAGCGAATACCCTTGCAGTGCTTCCATTGTCTCTGGTGAGGGCAAATCCAATGCATCTCCGGCAGCCACACTCAGTAAAACCAGCTGCGGTCGTAAGTTATCGATCCACTCTGGAGGGTTGGCTGGTTCATAGCCGCTGTCAGCCAACAGCAGCGCGGTGACCTGGCCAATCTCCCTCCCATAGCTGAGCCTTTCAAAATCATCATAACTAGGTCCTGTCGGCAGTAAAACCCGGAAGCGATCCCACTCCAGCAGATATACCGCACCACGCGAGCCGGCTGCCAGCACCCGTAAGCATACTCCTTCACCTAATTCGAGAACCTGCCCGCTTTCTGCCTTTACGATCGGGATCCCCTTATCAACCAACCCTTCATGCAGGTAGTAAATACTGCGTGACGCCTGTTCTCGCCCAGCCCACAGTACTTCAGCCGGTGGGTAGCGCTCGAGTATACCCGGCAGCGCAGCGATATGTTCCTCCCGCACCGACCCCACTAAGAGGTAGTCTAACTTGCGGTGAAATATAGGCATCCGCCTGCCTAGAGCGTCTGATAAAGCCCTGGTGCTCGGACCTCCGTTGATCAGCATAAAGCGGCCACTGGGGGTCTGGATAAGGATCGCCTCACCCGACTGCGATCCACTGCTGACATCCAAAAGGATGATATGAAGCAAGCCATCTGAAGTTCTTAATGCTTGCTGCCATGCGAGCACTGCCAGCAGTCCCATGACCGACAGCACCATTGCTGGGCGCAGTGATACAGTCATGGTTTTAAATATGCGTTCTTTAAATGTCACCATCATCAATACCCCGTAGAATATCACTACCCATAGGAGGCTGAGTTTCCCCAGGTTCCATACTCCCCAATCAGTCTGCCCGAAGAACTCTACTGCCCGCACCGTAAAGACTACAAACGGCCAGGCAAGGGAAGCTACCAGCTTCCCCAAAGGTAGATAGACTAAGCCCAGGATTACACCGATTCCCCCCAGGATCATCACGGCTGGCTGGGCTGGCAGGATTACCGGATTGGCTACCAGAGAAACCAAAGACAACCGTTGAAAGTGGTAAGCTGTCACCGGCAGGGTAGTCAGCTGGGCTGCCAGTGTATAGAGGAAGTACTCGCCAACAGGCCCTGCCAGGCGTTGGACAGTTTTATCTGGCAGGTAGCGGTTGGAGAAATCAACGAACGCTTTAGAGAAAGGCTCTGCATAAAGCACCAACCCCAGCGTAGCCATGAAAGACAATTGAAAAACCACATCCCAGGGCAGTCGTGGGTTAAAGCTTGCCATCAACGCAGAACTGACCCCCAGGCTGGTTAAGCCGTCCTGCCGCCTGCCGATCTGCCGCGCAAGCAACGCCAGCCCACCCATGATGGCAGCCCTCACCACTGCCGCATCTCCACCCACCAGGATGGTGTAGATAGTAATCCCTATAACCGCTGCCGCTGCCCCCTTCAACTTGCCCAACAGGCGCGTGAATAGGACCACAAACAATCCTGCAATGATGGTGATGTTGAAACCGCTGATGGCGATGATGTGAGCTGTCCCGGTTTTCTTGAAGTCTTCTTGCACTTGCTCTGGGATGCCTTTATCCACACCTAAAAGGATCCCAGCTAATAACGAGGCTTCAGGATCAGGATAGATCTGGTAAACAACCATCAGAGCCCGCTCTTTTAGGGCATAGATTGCCTTCAATACTGGGTTCCCCTGGTTTTGTCCAAGCGGAAGAGCGTACGCTCGTCCCATATAGGCATAAACCCCTTTAAGAGCCAGATAATCGCGGTAAGAGAAATCCTCGGCAACTGGTGGTGTTTCCAGGCGTCCGTGCAGCCTCAAACGATCGCCGTAGCGATACATCTCCCCAACTGGAACTTTTGCCAGCACCAATCCATCGACTGATGTAAACGGCAAGTTTTCTGCGAACTGCAGTCTTTCGACCTTTACTTTCAAATTGATATAGGTATCTCGCCGGTCTGCTGGCTGAACCAGAATGCCCTCAACTGTGACCTCTCCATCCAGATTGTTGTACCAGGCGATAAAACCAGGCTCGTTGATCGGTTGAACGGATTGAAAGCGAGCTGCGCCAGCCAACACTGCCAGCAGCAGTAATGGGTAAGACATAGATGGCATCGGGCTGAAAATCCGGCCAATACGTGACCAGGCTGCCAGGTTTTCCCACCTCACTGCAAACCTATCGTTGGTCTGCTTCAATACAATCAAGAGCAACCAACCTGCCAAGGTGACGGCGATCATGTAAAGCCAAGTGCTCGTGGGTGAGCTGAGCTGCGCGCCCAGGAGTATTCCTACCAGAAATGCGAGCGACAACCATAGTAGTGGCATTGATGTCAGCCTTGATGTCTATAATATTACAGAATTCTCTTGTCTGATATTGTCTAAATTATAGTTTTGATGTAAAGTTACTGCTAGTGTTATATTCAACTTCAACAAAGTATTTTATTAAGTCCTTACTTGAAGGTCGGGTTATGATTTTGATTTTCACCTGTACCTCAAATGAATTTGGAGGTCGTTATGGCAGAAATATCCCGTCTCGAATTGATCAAACTGATCGCACTATCTGGTAAAAACAGCCTCAATTTGCGCGGCGTGGACCTCAGCAATGCCGATTTACATCATCTAGGTTTAGCTGCGGTGGACCTCTCCTTCTCTGAACTCAGCCGCGTAAATTTACGCCAGGCTGATCTTTCAAACGCTAATCTACACCATGCGAACATTGCATATGCTGACCTCAGCGAAGCGAATCTCCAAGGTGCTGTCCTGCGGGAAGCGAATCTCTGCGGAGCAGACCTGCGAAACGCAGATCTGCGCCAGGCGGATCTGCGCGAGGCGGATTTAAGGGATGTCAATTTACGTGGTGCCGATCTGTCCGGAGCGAACATGTGGAAATCCAACATGAAAGGTGCCCAACTAAAATACTCCAACCTCGAAGCTGCCAAGGGTTTGCCTCCCGAGGTTGAACACTGGTTAGCCAGTAACACATACTGAATCTTCCGTATTAATCCTCTTTACTCATATCCATCAATTTATATCGAAAGCCGTAATTAGGCCTCCTTTCCATGGTGGTTTGGGTGCACTACAATTTGATTTTAGGACGGAATTTATTCGATGCCTTCATTGAATACACGTTTAAACTCACTCAGGTACAGGCGAGCAATCTCGTCATTATGAATGATGATCGAATTCTCGTCATTGAGCGTGCCGGCGCTGCTTGAAAAATTGTATGATCCAGTAATCACCACGCGTTCATCAACGATGATCACTTTATA
>JACUUU010000320.1 GCA_014859065.1 Anaerolineales bacterium | reverse complement strand
ACACACCACCTACAGCAGCAGCTATTCTGGTATACCAACCAAACAGCAAAAGAACTCCAAGCACAATTTCGATTGCGACAAGGGTCAAGGCAAAAGGTTGTGCCAAAGCTGCGGGGATCAAGCGGTAAGACATCACAGCAGCTATAAAAGAATTCAGGCTTTTAAGCTTGCTCAGGCCATAGTAAAGGAATATCGTCGCTAACAGGATGCGTAGGCATAAGAGAAAATACGGATGTAAATTTAACATTGCAAGATTTCCCTGTTCAATTGTCCACATAACCGTTTTTTCATTGCAATAGTCCTTTAAACAACCTTAAAAATCATTAGCAATGTGAACCGATCTACCCACCCTCAAGTGCATTCTTTTCATTTCTAATTTAACCTTCTCAAAGTTCATAATCTCATCGATCTCTCGCTGCTGGTTTTCTGTTTGTATCACAACCATGTTTCAACAATATTTCAATGATGTAACAAGTTGTAACAACTTTGTTATGAGGTGTTATTGATTTAGATATTCATGTCAGTTGTAATTGAAAAACTGATTGTCGCAGTATTATTTCTGTAAAAACGGTTCAATACCCATCTGGAGCTGCTAAGGTTCCTGTCTTGGTGAAAAGGGGGCAAGATTGAAGTGGCGTCCGTTTATCAACAGCTCAGATATTCAGTTCTAAAGATTCTTTACCAGGGGTCGATAGGTCAATTAACTGAAAAAGTATTTCACTATCCTAAGAATCAGGGGTAGCCGTGGGCAGGCTAGATAAATTACATTGGCTCACATGTGCCAGTTCTGTGATGTAATTTTTTTGCCTTCATGCATTACGTAAAGTTTCAGCACAAATGACTTACGCTTAAGGCATTGTTCACGAGATTCCTCAATACGCGGGGCGTATTGCTCCGGTATTTTCAGACTGGTAACATCCGCACTGGTCTGAAAGACGAAGATTTCATAAATATTATCGATATGAGAATATTCCAGAATGAGTTCAAAACCTGTTTTGTCCATAAACGAATCAGACCAATAGATACAGAAAGGATGATAGGTAACAGCTAATTCATCCGGTAATCCTGGTAGCTTAACACAGACTTCATCATCACTTCCCTCTTGGAATATTAAGGCTGTTGATGTTGGGCCAGGTGTGATTGTTGGGATAATTTCATCACCCCAAGGTGCAGGTGCTGCGGTTGAAGTTCCTTGTATGGTTGGAGTAAGTGTTAGAGTAGGCTTTATAATAACATTAGGGATTATAGTTACTTCTGATAAACGAGGCACGATTTTTGTAAATGTAGGAGTAAAAAATCCGGTAGGGGTTCGTAAGTTTACGCCTTCCTCATTTTCTTGTAAAGATTGAGGCGATATGCAACTAGTTAACCCTAATAACAGACTCAAGATGAATAGAACTAGCGATCGATAGGGAGGGAGCAAAATTGAATTCATAATAAAAAGTTCCTTTCATGCATAGTTGTTATCGTATCTAATCATAGATGCCATTTCATCTCTTCTAATTCTCATCACGGTGCATCTGGACGCCACCAATCCCACCAGGCTTGCCAGTCGATGTATCCATACTCGCCGAGGGGTTCCGGTTTTGGGGTCAATTCAGAGACGATTTGGGTGATGCCCTCACCATTAGAGCGCATTAGCCACAGGCTCGCATTCTCTTTGTCCTGGCGTGCGAAGAGAATGTGCTTTCCATCCACAGACCAGAAGGGCAGCTCATCACAGAAACGATTATCATTGGTCAACTGGTTAAGTCGTTTTGAACCAACCTCGATTACCCATATTCGCCTTGGGATACAGGCATTACCCTGTTTTTGCACATTCGAGAGATTTCCCGCACCAATAGCAGTGGCACTATAAGCGATGCGCTCACCGTCAGGGGCCCATGCCGGATAGATCGGGGATTGGTGAGCGAGATCAACCTGAAATTGTTCTGAAGGCCTTTTCGGGTCAATAACAAACAATTTCTGTTCAATCGTGAAATAGGCAAGTTGGCCCTCTAAAGACCAGTCCAAGAATTCCCTTGAAGGAATAGCTTTTGATGCTGTGCAATGAGCCTGTCCACTAGAAACAGATATCATACATAATGGCAATCCTTCTTTCTCAAAAAATATTATATCTGTGTCCCAACGCCAGAATGCCAGCCATTGCCCTCCTGGTGATACCTCTCCAATAAGTGGGATTTCACGCATGTTGCTGGTTTTATATAGAGTGGCAGTATCGTTTTGCTCCAGGTCTATCTTCTCCAGGGAGACCACGTACAACCCGTCTACGATACTCCCCTTATTAAATACCAATGTCTCGCCCCGGTTATCCCAAACGAAGTTTTCAATTGAGTAGTCAGGTGAGATAGGGATGGCTGTTCTCGCAATGTTATTGGTAACATCCCAAATCCTAAGGCCCTCGCCGCGAGTGAAGTATATCAAGCGACTGCTAGAGGATGACCAACTAAACCATTCGACCGGCAATTCACTTACCGGGAAAGCCTGCTTCGCAGTCAATTCCATCGCCCAAAGCTGATCTTTTTTACGGAAAGCAATTCTATTACCATCAGACGCCCATTGAGGGTGACTGTTGTATCCATCCTGAGTCAACCGCACTGTCTGGGTAGTATCCAGGTCATAGATCCACACATCACCTCCCGTGATGTACACCACTTTCCCCAGAACAGGCTCCGATTCATCTGTTTCCAAGGCAATTTGAAAATCAAGAACTGGTTGGCAGGCAACCAGCAATGCCAGAGAAACGAGAATGAATAGGCAAATCTCAGGTACTTTCCCCCTCTGCAATAAAATTCCGTTATTGTAGTTATTTTGGTCCACGGTGATCATCCAGGCTGCCAGGATTGTTAGCAAACCCTTATCGCCATCCTGCCACGATCGCATTAACAGGCACAGAGAATGATTGAACTTCTGCGGTTTGCAAATGAACCAAGATGGCCTCGTCATTCATTTCATGCATCAGTACGATCCACTCTCCATCCGGGCTGATACTAACTGTATGAAAGATTGGATCTGAGATCGGGGCAACCTGGTTTGTTGCTCCGGATTCCACATCCAAACGCCACAACCCATAGGAAGTCGTGTCTGGAGCTTCATAGATATTTTCAACGAGCATGAAGTGCAAACTTTGGCTGTCTGGAGACCAGTGCAAACCCCCGAAGCCTACGTAGCTGGGCGCGTTAGGGAGGGTGAACACGCGCGGCGGAGTTAAGGGGAGTGAGGGAAGATCATACAGGTGAATAACACTTTCCAACTGGCCGGAAGGGTCAGGACTTTGGGCGAATGTTGCTAACTGGTGGGCATCTGAAGCTAGCACAGCGAAAGATACTCCTCGAACTGGAAGCTCTCTAGAGATAACCTCCTGTTCAAGGTCTAATAACAGTACCTTATTAAATTCAGGGTCCTGTCCAATAGGTAGAACATACAAACCCCGGCCGTCAACTGTCATACCCAATATGCGTAAGTTTTGAGGAAAAGAAAACGTAGGATACACGCTATTTTCATCTAGATCATAATATCCAATGATAGATTCCTGCCCGCTATCAGTAACATAGTAAACTATTCGGTAATATTCGGCTGCAAATATCATCCCTCCTTCGAGCATCGGTATGTCGAAGCGCTCCATGATATCGCTTTTACCTTCTGAGAGATAGATTCTCTGGATGCCCTGTTCACGGAGCAGATGCAAGGCTTCCCCTACTAGGGCAGCGTCTTTTATTGGCCCGAGTTCGGGTAGATCGATGATGTGCTTAGGAGCGTTGCTACTAACCTGTTCCATCAAGGCATCTCCCTCGAGAAAGACAAATACGGGGGAAATGATTTTCCTTGCGGTGCTGCTCATGGGGGTAGTACCTGTGGGTGTTAATGTACCTAATTCAACTGAGGTTTTCTCTTCGGGTGGTGTGGACGGGGACCGCTCCTCCTCGGTACGGATTGTCTCCGTTCCAATCCCCTGAGGCATGCAGGCACTGAGCAGAATGCAAAGGAAAAACCAGAAAGAGAATGTATACTTTACCATCGAAGACTCCTTGATATCATAGCGGTAAAATACAAGCTACAGAGGGAATACCCTGATATTGGGATATCCCCAAAATTAAAACAACAACGATTAGAGGCAGACATTGTTATACCGGCGAGGGTTGTAGCCTGAGAACCT
>JACUUU010000319.1 GCA_014859065.1 Anaerolineales bacterium | reverse complement strand
ATTAATGAGAAATTTGTTTAGTTAATTTGAGTAACGATTAACAGTCAAACTTAATGACGAAAGGAAAATACAAATGTCAACTCATATGCCAGCAATTACTTCTGAAAACACATTTTTACCCTTTGGTGATCAGCGTAATGCTCCTTTTTATGGTAAAGATATCCTATCAGTCAAACAATTCAATAGGTCTGATCTGGATTATATTTTCGGTGTCGCTCATGAAATGCGGGTTATGGTGGAGCGGATTGGGACTTTCGATTTGTTGAAGGGAAAAATCCTGGCCAACCTTTTTTATGAGCCATCGACACGCACCTCCTCCTCCTTCACAGCCGCGATGGAGAGGCTTGGGGGAAGTGTTATCCCCATCAATGAAGTACGTTATTCCTCGGTCTCTAAAGGTGAATCATTACCTGACACAGTGCGCACATTGGAATGCTATGCTGATGTTATCGTTCTACGGCACCCCGATGTAGGGGCTTCAAAACTGGCAGCTCAATATGCGCGCAAACCGATCATTAATGCTGGTGATGGTGTTGGAGAGCACCCTACACAAGCGTTGCTTGACCTCTTGACAATCGTGGAAGAACTGCATCAAGTGGATGGATTATCCGTGACAATGTTGGGTGATCTTAAATATGGCCGGACAGTGCATTCTCTGGCGCGTTTACTATCGTTATACAACGTGCAGCTCCATTATGTTTCTCCAGAAATCCTGAGAATGCCAAAAGAAATCATTGATGAGATAAATAAAAAAGGTATTCAGCAGAAGGAGCATGTCGATTTGGATAGTGCCTTATCCGAAACCGATGTCCTATATGTTACTCGAGTTCAAAAGGAACGGTTTAGTGCATTAGACGAATACGAGCGAGTCAAAGATGCGTTTGTGATCGATTTGGATACCATGTCAAGAGCAAAAAGTCGCATGATCGTAATGCATCCTTTACCCAGAGTTAGTGAGATCAGCATTGAAGTCGATGCAGATCCACGCGCTGCATATTTTAGACAGATGGAATATGGTTTATACGTTAGAATGGCTTTGCTGGCGATGGTTTTAGGAAAATCATAAAAGCTAATTCCTTGCCTTTTGAATGGTATCTTGGGAAATAACCCTTAATTAAGTCTAACCTTTGATTATTGAGATCAAAGCACGCGAGGAAATTTGATGAGTTTCTTTTCCAGATTAGAAAGGCGGGTGAAAAAGGTTGATTCCTTGTTATGTGTCGGACTCGATCCACATATATCCGATTTGCCTGAAGCTACTCCTCAGGCAATGCTTGAGTTCAGTACACGGCTAATAGAGTTAACCGCAGATGTAGCCGCTGCATTCAAGCCTAACTCAGCATTCTTCGAAGTATTGGGGGAGCCGGGGGTTGCTGTTCTGCGCCAAGTTATTCAAGCTGTTCCGGACGACATCCCTATTATCCTAGATGCCAAACGTGGTGATATAGCTTCTACGGCAAAGGCGTATGCCAAAGCTGCTTTTGAAACCTTTGGAGCAGATGCAATTACGATAAATCCTTATTTGGGACATGATGCAGTGTTCCCTTTTCTTGAAGATGCTGAGAAAGGGGTCTTCCTGCTTTGTAAGACCTCAAATCCCGGTTCGAAGGATTTTCAGGATTTACGAGTTCAGCCATTGGGATCAGAAAGTCCTACAACGCTGTACGAACGAGTCGCGATTTTAGCCCATGATTGGAATAAGAGAGATAACCTAGGTGTTGTGGTCGGGGCAACTTTTCCAGATGCGCTGATGAAGGTACGAGCAATAGCTTCACAATTATGGATTTTAGCACCTGGGATTGGAGCGCAAGGCGCAAATTTGTCCGCAGCTTTGAAAGCTGGATTGAATACCGAAGGCTCTGGAATATTGTTTCCTGTTTCTAGACAAATTTCTCGTAGTGAGGACCCTCACCAGGCAGCACTAGAAATTAGAGATTCGATAAATCTAGAAAGGTATAAAATTGTTTCGGAAAAGCCAAATTTCCAGAAAATTCCGTTTGAAAGGAATCTGCTGATCCTTGCAGATAAATTACTCGATTCTGGTTGCATTCGATTTGGAAAATTCAAACTTAAATCAGGTCTAATCTCACCTATTTACATCGACCTGAGGAGGTTGGTAGGGTTTCCTGGTCTGTTGTCGCAAATTGCAGATGCTTACATCCCTGTTTTGAATAAATTAAAATTTAACCACTTGGCAGGATTGCCATATGCAGGGTTGCCTATCGCAATTGGGATTAGCATTCAAGCTGGTTGGTCGATGGTTTACCCTCGAAAAGAGGTCAAAGCATATGGGACAAAAGCGGAGATAGAGGGTGTTTTTAAACCAGGCGATCAGGTGGTTTTAATCGATGATCTGGCAACCACGGGGGGCAGTAAGTTCGAAGCTATCGATAAGTTGAAGAGTGCAGGTTTATTGGTCAGCGATGTAGTTGTTCTGATCGATCGACAATCAGGAGCTGCAGAGGACCTAGCCAAGGCTGGTTATAACCTGCACAGCGTGTTCACATTGAGCCAGCTTTTAAATCATTGGGAATCCAAAAGGAGCATACCAACAAAACAAATAAAAAGCGTAAGGGACTTCCTGAGTAAAAGATAATCACAAATGGAGATAAGGATATACACTTAGTCCGTTATACGGTATGTATCCAGCAATTCGAGACATCTTATTCCGTTTAGAAGCAGAAAAAGCACATGCTTTGTCTGTGAACCTAATGCGCATAGGTGGATCATTAGCGCCTGTCAGGCTGTTGTTGCGCAAGTGGTTCGATGTTCCTGATAAACAGGTCAAAGCCTTTGGTTTAACTTTCCGTAATCCGATCGGGTTAGCTGCTGGATATGACAAGGATGGGTTAGCCTGGAGAGGGTTGGATTGCTTGGGTTTCGGTCACATCGAAATAGGAACAGTTACTCCCCGACCGCAGGAAGGTAATCCCCGACCAAGGTTATTCCGGCTCCCCGAAGATAGAGCTTTGATCAATCGGATGGGATTTCCTGGGAAAGGTGCTGAATTTGTTGCCAGGCGGGTAAATAAACCACAGCCAAGTAAGCTGGTTCTAGGGGTGAATCTTGGTATCAACCGCGATACACCTTTAGATTCAGCTGGCGATGATTACATAAGCCTGATGCGAACATTTGCACCATTGGTTGATTTCTTAGTTATCAACGTCAGTTCACCTAACACTTTAGGTTTACGTAGCCTGCAAGCCAGAGATTTATTAGAAGATCTACTCCAAGGGCTTAGAGACGAACGAGATACGCTCCAGGAGCAGCTCAAGCGTCAGGTGCCATTATTGATCAAATTGTCCCCGGACCTGTCGGATGATGAACTAGATGATGCTTTGGATACTATCACTGGTAACAATATGGATGGTGTAATCGCCACTAACACCACGATTGGTCGCCGGGATCTTGTGTCTCCTGTGGCACATGAAATTGGTGGATTGAGCGGTATGCCGTTGAGCAAACTTAGTACTGAAATGGTGAAAAAAATCCATGCCCGCACCGCTGGGAAATTAATAATTATTGGTGTAGGAGGTGTGATGGATGCACAAGGTGTTCGCGAGATGTTAGCGGCTGGGGCAACCTTGGTACAACTATATACAGGATTGGTTTATCAGGGACCCGGATTAGTTGCCCGCATCATGAAAGAGCTCTAAGGGAAGGAATATACAAACCTCCAAGAACCAGGTTCAGGTTGTGTGTTCTGCGAAGAGATGCCGATGACCTGAAACCAGGTAACACCGGGTTTAAATGGATATAAACTTCCGTCAGGAAAAGCCAGGTAGAGTAAATCGTCAGCATTAGGATGCTGCCAGATCAGTTCGTATGCCATACCATCTCGGAAGGCTATAGCTTTTCCATTCCCATTGAGATTGATCTCGATAATCTCTGCTGGTGGTTGTTGAATGCGAGAATGTTCGGCAAATAAGATCACGACATTTGCAGCAGTTATTTGTTTATCGTTCAGTCGGTCAAGGAGGGGGACAAATTGCTCTGCCTGTCCATAATTTAACAATAGATTATCCTGAAAGCGGAGATATACACCTAAATCTGGATCAAATTCCCAGTGATTGTACATATCGATTGAGTAACGCGTGACGATATTTTGACCCTCTGAACCTCCATCTGGTGGATCTTGTTGAAACAACATACCATCTAAATTTTG
>JACUUU010000318.1 GCA_014859065.1 Anaerolineales bacterium | reverse complement strand
ATTGTCATCTCCCTGCAGATCAGACGGTCACCCCTGCACATTTGGGAGCACGATTTCCGCTGGGCAGCGCCCATCGCCATCGCCGGGGGGGTGATTGGCGGCGGTGTCCTGGCGTTGGCATACGATATGTTCCAGATCGTTGGGATTGCGGTTTTCTTCCTGCCCATCCTGGCTACCTCCTACTCCTTCCGCACATACGTCAACAACATGAAGGGCTACGTCGATCAGCTGGAAGACATGAACCTGACCCTGGGCGAGATCAACCTGGGGTTGCTGGAGACCTTGGGCGCCATCATCGACGCTTATGACGTTTACACGTACGGTCATTCCACCCAGGTTGCCACCTACGCGGCTTCCCTTGCTGAAAAGATGGACCTGCCGCCCGATGAGCAAGCCCGGGTGGTCAAAGCAGCTTTGATCCATGACCTGGGCAAAGTGGGTATCATGGACAGCATCATCAGCAAGCCTGGTCCCCTCACCGACGAGGAATACAACATCCTCAAGCGCCACCCGGTTATCGGTTCGGAGATCATCAACCGCATGAAAGGTCTCCAGGACCTGGTGCCGTTGGTGCGTCACCACCATGAACGTTGGGACGGCCGCGGGTATCCGGATGGGCTGGAAAAAGAGGAGATCCCGGTAGGGGCGCGCATCCTGGCTTTATCGGATGCCCTGGATGCCATGCTGTCTGACCGCCCGTACCGCCCAACACGCAGCATGAAAGAGGTGGTCGAGGAAGTTATCCGCTGCTCGGGTACCCAATTCGACCCACAGGTGGTCGAGGCTTTCTTTGAAGTGAAGGCGAACAAACCCAGGGATTTCTTCAAGAACTCGGCAGCATTTATCGACAAATCTGTGCTTGTGAACCAGATGGGGTATATCAGTGGGGGAATGCGTTATTTCATAAAGAAAGATATGCTCATGAAGCGCAAGAATTAAACCCCAGTTTGTTAGCCTGATAAATCGACCTTGAAAACCTGGCTTGCTGGCGAGCAGTGTCAGGAAGGTGGCTGGTGGGATAATCAAGATTCCCTCGTATTTACCAACTTGCAGTAAATGAGCGTCACCGCTGATTATGACTTCTGCATCCAATACGTTATGTATTGCTTAGCCTGAAGGAGTTGAACGTAGGCTTTGTTGAGCTGCCAAAACATCCCTCATCACTTCATCGGGGTCAGCATCTGGGTTTGCTTCCCGAATCTTTTGAATGGCATCAAAAAAATTAGTCAGCTGGCGTTGCCAGTTTTCATACACCTCCATTGGCACCAATGCAGCTGCTGGTTTTCCATGCCGGCTGATCACGAAGGAAAATCCTCGATATTGGACTTGTTCAACTAACTCACTAAATTTTTCTATTGCTTCTGTCACACCTATTTTCCTGTTCATTTGAATACCCCTATACTGTAAAGATTTATAGTTACGCAAAGATACAGATTATGTAGTAGGTGTCTGGTTTTATGTTAATGATGAGAACAGCAAGCTGGTGGTCCATGATCCTTCACGCGACCAACCCAATTGCAGATGGTTGTGCGGCGATTTAGAGGATCTCATAGTGGATGGCTGGCACCTTCCTGTCAACCAACTTTTCGGCATAAAAAGCCAGTTCTAGCAAGAGGTCTTCTCGCCATGGGGCGGCGATGGCTTGCATCCCGACCGGAAGTCCCCCAGAATCGTATCCTGCTGGAAAGGATATTGCCGGTAACCCGGTTAGATTGGCTGGGGTATTGAAGCGCAGCATTTCGCTCAATGCCCGCATGTCTGCTTCCCCGTCTTTCAGCGCATCATTGCGGATAGGTGGCACCTGGATTCCAGATACAGGCGTAAGGATGGCATCCACACCTACCAGCGCCTGCTTGAAGTGCTGGATGGCACGCGTGCGTATGCGTTGCGCTTTTTGGTAATCTTGGGCGTTGAGTGAATAAGCCATTGCCAGATTGGAACGCATTTCCAGGCTCAAATCTTTACGGTGCCCGGAGTAGTGATATTCCAGCGCTGCGGTTGCTTCTGTGGCGATGATAACCAGGTGTGCCAGACGCATGGCTTCCAGCTCGGGGATATCTACCTCTTTGATCCTTATGCCCACCTGCTCAAACTGCTGGAGCAGGCTCTCACATACCTTGACCACTTCTGGGTTTGCGTGGTTGAACCATGCGTGGTAAATTCCCAGAGACAGGTCGCTTAAATGATCACCAGCCAGGTGGGGGAGCGAGATTGGTGGTTGGGAGAATGTATTTGTATCCTCAGGATCGATACCGGCGATGATGCCATAAACCAGAGCCGCATCTACTACCGAGGCTGCGATTGGCCCGAGGTGTCCCAGGCTAGGCGTAGTTGGGAATGCGCCATATTCGCTAACCCGTCCATAGGTAGGTTTGAGGCCGACCAGCCCACAAAAGGCGGATGGTATGCGGATTGATCCGCCTCCATCTGCTCCCACAGCTGCCGGGCACAGTCCAGCAGCAACCGCGGCAGCTGAACCGCTGGAACTTCCCCCGCTGTGCCTGCCAGGGTCATAGGGGTTGCGTACTGTTCCGTGGTGTAGATTCAGCCCAGTTGTGCCCAGCCCTATCTCGTGCATGTTAGTCTTTCCGATTAAGAGAGCGCCAGCTGCCCGTAAGCGCGCAACAGCAGTTGCATCCTTGCTGGCAGGTGAAGGCAAAAGAAATTTCGTCCCCACAGTAGTAGGGTAGGGGATCATATCTACTTCGTCTTTTATGGCAATGGGAACGCCGTCGAGAGGGCTTAATGGCGCGCCTTGCTTAAAACGGCGAGTGGATTCTCTGGCTTGAGCCAAGACATCATTTTCGAGACAGGCGATAAATGCTCGTAGAGGTGGATTTTGTTGGTCGCTTTCGGCGATGGCAGAAATCACAGACTGGGCAACCTGTTCGGGAGACTGTTCACCAGCGCGATATGCTCTGGCGTAGTCACGGATGGTGGTAAAAGGAGTTGAACCTTCCTCCACCGTGGCAAGCCATTTCTCCACATCCATTCCGCCTCGTTCTGGAGCGCTTACTGATTCTGGAGGATGCCTGTGAAGGGGTAAAAAGGTTGGCAAGTCTTCAAAATGCATTTGTCGCAGATTACCGATCCCGGCACTTTTGAGCATGTTAGGCATGATCAACCAGCGTGTTAAGGGGCTTTCCATCAACGCAGTGCTTATCCGTAGCAGCCATCCACTCATTCGGGGAAGGTTAATACTCCTCAGGTCATAGGTGTTCTTATTGGTCATGTTCGTTACCTATCAGTACATAGAGAATTTATTGGAAGGTGTTAAAGATTAGGTCCAGGGCAAGCGACTGGTCTATCTCTACAACAACGCTTACAAAGCCTGTTAGCGCTAACTAACCGCCTCGACTACGATCATATTCGTCTGAGCGGTCTTATGGCGGATGTGCCTGGCTGGTTGGTACAGATCGGAGTGCAACCATTCTTTGGCTCTTTCCATGGAGGGGAACTCCAGGATCACCAGGCGGTTGGGCTGCCAGTCCCCTTCCAGGACTTCAACTTTCCCGCCGCGAGCCAAATATTTCCCCCCGAATGCCTCTACAGCAGCGGGGGCAAGCTGGATATAGGTCTGGTATTCTTGTGGATCGGTCACGGTGATATCGACGACGACGTATGCGCTCATAGTCTCCTCGCTTTCTTGATCGTTAATTGCTAATATTTTCGCTGATTTGGACATTAATGTCAATTATCTGGAATGAACTGGCATATTGATCTTATTATCTGTTATAAGTTATTGCCTGCTGGGCTTGGTTATGGTATTCTGGTGGAGGAGTGATGAAGACCAGATTGGATCAAGTTATGGTGAACGTTACTGACTTGAAAAGAGTGGTGGAATGGTACACTCGCCTGCTAGGTTTCGAAGTCAATAATTATTGGCCACCCGGGAAACCCAATTATGTCGATTTTATCTCTCTAAGTGGCGCTACTTTTGCCTTGATGGAAGTGGGGGATTTACAATCAGGAGGACGCTATAATTTTACTGTGGATGATGTAGATTTTTTCTGAGAAGGACTAAAGCACCAGGTGCAGGTGGTTGAAGCGCTATTCGATACACCATATGGAACCCGCAAATTCACCATCCTCGATTTGGATGGTAACGAACTGGGCTTTGTAGATGGATAATGGAGGCAATCTTTATGGATTTGGGTGAAACATTCAGAGTAATTTTTGTGGCAATTCCAGTTTTATTGCTGGTGTCGCTTCCCATT
>JACUUU010000317.1 GCA_014859065.1 Anaerolineales bacterium | reverse complement strand
TCACATAAGAACAACGTGGGTGGAAACGACAGCCGGTAGGTGGTCTCAACAGATTTGGCGGGGCGCCTTCCATTTTGTAGAGTTCGCCACCATCCAGCTTGATATTGGGCACCGACCGCAGCAAACCCTGGGTATAAGGGTGTTTTGGATTTCCGAAGACGTCGAAGACACCGCCTATTTCCACTAACTTGGCAGCGTACATAACAGCTACTCGATCGGTGAATTCAGCAACAATGCCGATATTGTGTGTGATGAGCAGGATGGTCAAACCAAATTCATGTTGGAGTTCATGCAGCAGGTCAAGGAATTTGTGCTCGACAATCACGTCCAGAGATGTAGTGGGTTCATCGGCAATGAGCAGCTTGGAATTCAATGCCAGCGCCAGGGAGATCATCACTCGCTGGCGCATACCTCCAGACATCTGGTGGGGATATTCACTTAGGCGTTCGCGGCGGATACCCAGACGTTCGACCAGTTCTTGGGCGCGAGTGCGTGCAGCCCGGTCTGATGTTCCAGGCTCATGCGTCTGAATTGTCTCAGTCAAATGGTCGATGATGCGCTGAACTGGGTTAAGAGAGGTCATGGGATCCTGGAAGACCATCCCGATTTCTGCGCCGCGTAAGTTGGTCATCTCCCGGTCGGAAAGCTTTGTCAGGTCGTGCCCGTCAAACCACAGCTCACCATTGGTAATCTTGGCAGGACCGGTATGCAAACGCATCAATGCTTTGCCAAGGGTGGACTTCCCACAACCGGATTCGCCGACCAGACCGAGGATCTCACCGCGATAGATATCGAAGCTGACATTATCGACTGCTCCCACTGCACCAGCTCGCGTTTGATAATCAACGGACAAGTTCTTAATGCTATACAAGATTTCCTTGGGCATCAGCGTTCTCTCAGTTTGGGGTTGAATATCTCCATCAGACCCTCACCCATCAGGGTAAAGGCAAGGACTACCAGCATGATCGTAAAGCCCGGAAAAGTGATCAGCCACCAAGCCGTCTGGATAAAGCGCTGTCCACGCGCCAGGTCGATACCCCAATCGGCAATTGTGGGAGGCAATCCAAGACCCAGGAAGGACAGCCCAGCTCCGGTCAGGATAGCATCGGCTACATTCACCGAAAAGATGATGGCTACCGAGGGGATCACGTTGGGGAAGATGTACCGGCGCAAGATCTCCAGCTGGCGTGCCCCTATGCTACGAGCAGCCTCTACATAGAGTTCTTCCTTCACTGTGAAAGTCTGCCCACGCACGATGCGGTAGTAGGTTGGAATGTAGAGCACGGAGATTGCAACGATGACATTGAACACACTGGGACCAAGGACTGCTGTAATCGCAATAGCCAAGATAAGACCGGGAAAAGCATACAGGCTGTCCATCAACAAACTGAGGTAGCGATCGAAAGTGCCCCCGACATAAGCAGCGAACAAACCCAGAGGTACGCCCAGCACCAAGGCTACAATCGAAGAGCTGAATCCGATAAGCAACGCCACGCGGGTACCCCAAATCAGACGGCTGAAGACATCCTGCCCGATCTCGTTAGTGCCCAACAGGAATCCCCCGGCTGAGGCAGTCTCTCCTGTGATGCTTTCTCCTTCACGCAAGTCTGGGAATTGGTCAGCAATCTGCTCGAACTCAGTGGATTGCACTACAGCAGCCTGGACGTCTCCATCCAGGACAGCTTGTAAAGTCTGTTCCAGTGAAGGATAACGCTCGATGCGAGCTCGCAACCGCAGCCCTTCAGGTTCATCTCTTAGCTGATTGTCAATGAATTGTGCCTGCTCGCGAAGTGCGCTGGCAGTAGGCAGCCCCTGCTCCACAGCGATGGACGGCCGCGGCGAGCCATCAGGAACCGCAAGATCCTTCAGCACATTGAAAGGTGACTCTTGCGGTACGATAAGCACCGCGACAGGTGGATGTTCACCAGGCGCTAAAAAGCTCGAACCGACGATCTCGTGGGGGCCGTATGGAGCAAATGGCCCAGGGAAAAGGGCTAGCGTGATGAAACCGACCACCATCACAGCGGAGATTGTGACAAACCACCAATCAGCTCCGTACCACTTACGTGCTCTCAAGGCACCCCTGATAAAACCTACTCTTTGGAGGTCTTGTTCCCACCCAGAATCTTTGATTTCCTTGTCTACAATCTGGCCATTCATTTTTGCCATGCTTTAATACCTGACTCTTGGATCAACCAGTGAATAGATGATATCAACTGCCAGGCTAATCAACGCCACCAGCAGGGCGAAAACTGTGATGGCGCTCTGAACGGCAGGATAGTCGCGGGAGGAGATGCGTTCTACCAGGTATCTACCCATTCCTGGCCAGGAGAACACTGTCTCGGTCAACACCGCGCCGGCCAACAGGATGGCTACTTGCAAACCGATCAGCGTGATGACGGGGATCATGGCATTCTTCAATGCATGCCCAAAGACCAATATGTGTTCCCGGATGCCCCGCGCGCGCGCTGCGTAGATATAGTCCATTTGCAGTGTTTCAATTACATTGATTCGGGTGAGACGCACAAAAACACCGGAGAGGATCAACCCCAGAGTGAGGGTCGGCAGTACAAGGTGTGACAGCACTGAGGTCAGTGCAGCCCAGTTACCGCTGATGAGCGAGTCAATTGTATATATATTGGTGGTGCGTTGCAGGGTTGTGCCAATTACCGGTTCGATGCGCCCAGAGATCGGCAACCAGTTGAGCCTTACACCAAACAGGAGCTGCAGCATTAAACCTAACCAGAATATAGGCAGCGAATAGATCACCACAGAATAGATGCGTAAGCTGTAATCCATGACTGCTTTACGTCGGGAAGCCGCCAGGGCACCGCCTATGATCCCCAAAGTGAGTGCCAAAATGGAGGCAGGCACAATCAGCTCCATGGTAGCCGGGAAGCGTTCGCTCAACTCGTCGATGATTGGACGGTGACCGCCTGTAAGCGAGTTCCCAAAATCAAGGGTGACCATATCTAAGAGGAAGTTACCATATTGCACCAGGATAGGGTCATTGAGACCCAACTGCTCACGTATACGGTTGATGGTTTCAGGGGTACCTTTTGGGCCCAAAGCAGAGGTTACTGGGTCGCCAGGTAAGACTCGCATGATGAAGAACACCAGCGAAGCCAGGATAAATACCATCGGAAGGGTTAATGTGATGCGGGTAAGGATAAAACGTCGCAGCCCAGTGGAGCCGGTCAGGAATATAAACACCAATGCAATAAGAGCGGGGATGCCAACAATGAGTGCGATAAGGGTAATAGGTGACATATCAGTAGTTTATAAAAAAATTAAGGGGCGAATTCAGCTCGCCCCTTAATTTTTTGACTGATTACGGGGTCTTGACAATGGTAGAGTAATTGAACTCGAGGGTAGGACCGATGTTCAACGTCTCAGGTGCGGTGTACATTTCAGTGCCTGCGATACCTGGGCGGTAAGTGATGTGTTCCGCAATGATGAACAAGGGCAGCGTCACTACCAGATCAGCGTAGGCTTCCTGAGCCTGTTCGTAAAGTTGAGCGCGTGTGGCCACATCCGGCTCAACACCCGCTCGTGCCATCAGGTCAATAAGCTCGGCAGCTAGATCATTGATCGGTTCGCCGAAGTCGCTACCTTCGGCTGCCAGAGCGACATTCGTACCCAAACCGCCGTTAAAGACAAAGGGGTCCAGATAGTTGGAGGAGTCGGGGTAATCGAAGAACCAACCCAGCACGCCAGCTGTATAGGATTCACCACCAACCAGCGCGGTAATGTAAGTGCTCCACTCCTGAGCATTTAAATTCACTTGAATTGCTCCGGTGGCTTCGAGCTGCTGCTTAATAACTTCCATCCAGGCTGCAGTCTCACTACCGTAGTGTTCTGGTGGGTACCAAAGATCGAGTTCCAGCGGGTTATCCGAAGTATAGCCTGATGCGCTTAGGAATTCATTCGCTAATACCAGATTCGGAGCGGCATACATGTCGTCGAAGGCTTCGTTAGCCCCCAAGAATCCTGGCGGGACCATCGAGTACAAAGGTTCAGCTTGACCACTATAAACTACGTCTGAGATCTGATCCCGGTCGATGGCTGCGGCGACCGCTTTGTAGACGTTGGGGTCGTCCATGGGCGGGTAGGTGTGGTTGATGATCAGATATCGGATTGGACCAGCGTCGACTTTGTTAACTGACAGATCTGACACTGCCTCTAGTCCAGAAATCAGCTTTGGACCCAGGAAGCGCCAGGCGATATCGATCA
>JACUUU010000316.1 GCA_014859065.1 Anaerolineales bacterium | reverse complement strand
TACCTTCGAGAGCTGGTTCCAGAACTACAGCTCATATGTCAGCGATGTGAAAGATGCGCTCGAAGCGCAGGAAACCAGTTCGTTCCTCCCCACCATAAACAGACTAGATAGCCTAGTAAGAAGCATCACCTTAAGACAGTGATGCTTGTCTTTTTGGGGACATACCATCGAGTAAATTAAGCCGCCTAACAAGCGCTTGTAGGCCGACGCTGCTCCACGGCCGGTCGCGGGTTCGGATGGTCCTGCGACCCAGGTCTCTGCCGGAGGCTCGTCGCCCGGCCCGCCGCGCAGCTCACGCCATGCCGTTAGGCGCTGTTTTGAGAATTGAGGAGTTAAATGGATCGTACTTCTTGGCTAAGAGAATTCCGTTGTGACTGTGAAGCGAAATATGATAGCTATGCCCAACTCTACTGGGATAAATATGGCTTGTACAGCAACATCTCTCATCAACAATTCGTCCAAGAATTCTTACGCCTCCTTCCTCAGAGAAGCACGATCCTGGATGCAGCTTGTGGAGCTGGCCGCTACGAGCCCTTTCTTCTGGAAAAAGGTCATTCCATCATTGGGATCGATCAATCAAAAGGAATGCTGGAACGCGCCAAAGAGAAATTCCCCGGAGTTAATAGGGTATCTGTATTTCACCGCTGAAACCATTGAGAACACAGACGAAAGCGAGATCACACAAACCTACGAAAAAGCTATACAAGCTGGGCTTCCGGTTGTTTATGGAGAGTGTCCTTATGAAGGAGTCTATCATTACCACCCGACGAATCAACAGGTCAAGGAGTGGGCTCAATAAGCAGGATTTGAGATTCTCAAAGAAGGTAATGGCGAGATATGGTACTATCGCATTTTGGTGCGGAAGGTACTGGATCACCTGAAATAACAGGCTACGCCTAACGCCGGCTGCACCCGACTGGTGGGAGTCTGCGCGTTTTCAGGCAGTTTGCGTGACTTGAAGTTGGTCCCGGCAAAGTTGCGTCCTCTCGTCCTACCCACCAGCGCGTAACGCAACCCTTTGGGCAGCTTCCCCAGTTATCCAAAAAGCGTGGCTTCAAATTACCGGACGATGCTGGAACCATCAAAATTATTGCAACAAGCACATTCTCCGTAATAACAAAAGAAAGGGAAGGAATATGAGTCTCTACTCTGTCACTCACATTGCCTTGAGAGCACCTAACCTCCGAGAAGCCGAAGCCTATTATTGTGATTTGTTCGGCTTAGAAGTAGCCTGGCGAGAAGCGGAAACCTCAGATGGCTGGCGCAGGTTGCCTGAAGGAAAGACATGGGATGATGCTGAAAAGGCTGGCATCCAGTTGGGGATGGTCATGTTGTATCGCGGCAGCTTGGCTTTGGCACTCGAATTACACCCCTCGATCAGTAGCGAGGGACAACTCTCGCATATTGGCTTGTTGGTGAATGAACCAGAACTAAACCGTTTACGTCAATATGGCCCTCAGGTTGGGTGTCGTCTTGTGCATGATCATCCACAAACGATTGTCTTTGATGATAAATATGGAATACGATGGGAACCATCCACCTTCACTTATACAGAACCGAAACTCCTCGGCGCGAGCGCTGAAAGATTGCTGAATGTTTGAGAGTGGGTGAACAATTGGTTTGATACTATAGTTTATAATATTTGTCTTGATTATAAGAGATAAGTGTAATAATCAAGCTGTTATGCAGTATATGATACCAACATTACAATACTATGCGGAGGATTTGCAGTATGGCGCAAGTCCGTATAATTATTAATTCAACACATGCATGTGCCTGGCAGCCTCGGTAGGCTGCGGCTACAAATTATGCACAGGATGTTAAGCTCTTCGCAGAAAGGCTTGTGTGCTATGATGGATGATCAATACAAAATCGTTTTCATCGAGAAACCTGGAGAATCAGTATGGGGAATTATAGGAAAAGGTATTCGGAATTTCAACCTCCAACACGCAGGTGAAAAGAATTCCAAACGCCTTTGCTTCGCTATTCTCACACCCACTCAAGAAATTTTTGGAGGAGTTCTTGGAGAAATTTCATGGGACTGGTTGCATATAGATCTCATGTGGATCAAAGACGAGCTACGAGGTCACGGTTTCGGTCACCGGCTCTTGTTGGCTATCGAAGACGAGGCTCGAAGGCAAGGCGCCAAAAATGCATTCTTAGATACATTCAGCTTTCAAGCCCCAGAATTCTACAAACAGCATGGCTATCGCGTCTTCGGTGAATTGTCAGGATTCCCTTCCGGTTACCAACGAATTTTTCTGACGAAAGGACTCTAGACAAAACGAAAACGATACAATCAGAAAACAGCCAAAAACCGTGGCAGGCGACAGCGGCTCCGCCGTTGAGGGTGTGCGATGCGTTTTCTAGAATGGAGCGAAAATGTAATCGAGCCTTCCCCGATCCGCCGCTGCGCCTGAGCCTCCCAACCTGGTGCGGAGGGTCGCAGCTCCGAGCGGCGACACTTGCTATAGTTACAATCCCTTCGGGCAAAAAACGCACGTGTATGAAAACTGCGTGGATATGGACCCGAACCCCGAATCGCCAGACGAAGACGTCCTGACACTTTACGATTACGATAACGTCGGTCGCCTGACCGAGACCATTGATCCCCTGGGCTTGGTCACCCGGTACGTCTACCACGACGCCGACGACCAGGCAGACGAGATCATCCGCAACTACGATCCGGGTAAAACCCCTTACCAGGATGGCATGTGGAACTTATCATCCTTGAACTATCACGATCCGGCAGGCAGGTTGGTTTATACGGTCACAAATGCCCTAAACTGGAATGGACCGGATCCAGACCTCGAGCTCGATCTGAGCGGCGATGGGAACCCGGATTACCGCCTAAAGATCGACCCGGAACAGCCGGAATTCAACATAATCACTTTTACCCTTTATGATGCAGCCGGGCGGGTCATTGAAACGATCTCAAACCATTGGCCGGGCAAGGAGCCATATTACCAGGGCTTGTACAACCTTTCGACGCGCACCTTCTACGACAAAGCCGGGCGGGTTGCAGCAACCGTAAACAACTATTACGAGGCCGATCTGCCAGGCGGAGGGGCGCCTGAAGGGATGGATTTCGACGGCGATGGTGTATTCGACGCTTACCTGGAGATCAATCCAGATTACCCACAATTCAACCGGATTAGCCAGACGAGTTACGATGCGGCCGGACGTGTTTCGACCACGACTCAGACCGCCTGGCCCGGAAGGAGCAACTATTATTCCCCTCCCGGATGGGACGTTGTTTATAACCTGGTGACGGCTATGGAGTACGACCCGGCCGGCAACGTCATCAAGACCATCCAAAACTTCGACGATAACAACACCAATGGATTCCCCGTCCCGGTCTTGCTCGACCCTACCGGCAGCCCGGTGACGGTGTACGTCGATCCGGACAAGCCCGACCGCAACCAGATCACCTGCACACAATATGACGCCCTCAACCGGCCGCTCTTTGTGCGGACTGCCTGCATTCCCGGACAGCCGGATTACTTTTCTTTCGGAGAGAACCTGTATAACCTGGTAACCTATTATATTTATGACGAGATGGGGCGGCAGATTGCCTCGGTTCGGAACTTCAACGACCCAGGCGGAAGCGGGAACCTGAATCTCACCGAAGAGTACAACTTCATCACCCGTAATTATTACGACGGGCTAGGAAGGGTTATTTATACCGTCAACAATTTCGTTGGTGATGTATCCAACCCTACCGTGCCAGTTTATGACCCGGATCTGCCCGACCGCAACCTGGTCACCCGTTATTATTACGACGCACATGGGCGTCAGATCGCGGTGGTGCGCAACTACTGGGAACCGCCTGCCACCGCCGACGGAGAGCTGACAGCAGCTGAGATCGAAGCCGGGCTGCCGGACCGCAACCTGGTCACCCGAACGTACCACAACTCGCGTGGTCTGGTCCATACGACTGTAACCAATTTTGTTGGCGAGATCGAGAATACAGTACCCACCTCCTTCGATCCACAATACCCAGACCGCAACCTGTTAAGCGAATTTACATACGACATCCTGGGAAGGCAGATCGAAAACAAGATCGAGCGCGGCACAGATGGAAACAGAACCAACCGGAATGAATACGACCTGTTGGGAAGGCTGAGCCGACAGGTCACCAATTTTGTTGACGGAATTTTCGATCCCCTGATTACAGACGAGGACTTGATCACTATCTTTGAATATGATCTCCTAAACCGGCAAGTAATAACAACCGATC
>JACUUU010000022.1 GCA_014859065.1 Anaerolineales bacterium | reverse complement strand
TTTGATTTCTCTAAGCAGTTCAAGGCTGATACGGCTGAAAAAAGCGCCAATAGCTGCTCCAAGCAGACTTTCCATTCCACCGATCACTGCCATGGCGATCACCAAAGACATCTGTAAGATTTCCATGGTATTAGGGGTGACAATGCCCACTTGGTGGTAGAAGACACTTCCTGCTAGTCCCACGATCAGGCTGGTGATGACGAAGACCAGTACTTTGTAGCGCACTACGTCGACTCCCATAGCAGCAGCTGCCTGCTGATCCTCGCGCATGGAACGGATGAACAGGCCAAAACGGGAATTCACCAACCAATACATCAAACCCATCATCGCTAACAACAAGACGAGCATAACGTAATATTCTTGGATCGCTGTGATGCCATCCCACAACTTGGTAAGCCTGAGACCATTGCTTCCCCCTGTATATTTAAATTCAGTGAGCAGGATAAGCCGCAGGATTTCAGAAAAGGCAATGGTGAACAGGGCCAGATAAGCTGCCCGAAGCCTCAGGCAGAGTAGTCCGATCACTAACCCCACCAAGCCAGCCAGAAATGTCCCGGCAAGGATACCCTGCAGAGGTGTCGTTCCTATGTCGCGGCCTAACAAGCCGGCAGTATAAGCGCCGATACCTACGAAAGCCATGTGGGCGAATGAAAACTGTCCAGCAACGCCAGCCAGTAATGCCCAACTCGAAGCCAGGATAGCATAAAAAAAGGCTCCAGTCACCACTGACATTTGGTAGGGAACGTTTTTTAGATATATGGGAGCTAACCAGAGCAGAATGATAATTGCTCCCCCAGCAACCCAGCGGAAGTTCACCAAGAGTTTCACAGCTCCCTCCCAAAGAGCCCCGTCGGTCGCAGTAGCAGCATTAGAGCGAATATCACCAAGCCAAAAGCTGTGCGGTAAGCAGCACCACTGCTGGGATCGGGATAACAACCGGCGCCAAGCGATTCAACCAGACCAATCACCAAACCACCCAATAAAGCGCCTGGTACAGAACCCAGCCCACCCAAGACGATAATTACGTATGAACGCGTAGATGCAGCCATACCCACCCATGGAACCCAGGTGAAGATAGGGATCAAAGCAGCTCCAGACATACCCGCAAGCATGGTTCCGATACCAAAAGCCAGTGTATTCATCCTTAATGGGTTGATCCCTACTACAGCGGAAGCTTGCTTATCCATGCTTACTGCCCTTAAAGCTTTACCCGTCCATGTTCGATTGATAAAGAATAACAATACACTGATCAGAAAGATTCCCACGGCAGCGGCGATCAAGCGATTGGGGATAAGAACCAGTGAGTCAAACCGCAAGCTTCCTGCTGCTATATATGCGTCGGTTTTCTGTGAGAAAGGCCCTACGATGGATAATGCCGTGTACTGCAAGAAAAATCCGAATCCAAAAGTTATTAATATTGCATATTCGCCTGTGCGTTCGACTTCACCCAGGTGCATTGGTCGTAAAAACATACGCTCAAAGGCAAACCCGATTAACATGGTTGCAATACCCGCCACCGGGATACCAAAAATGGGGTTGAGGTCTGTAAATAACTGCAAAAAGTAATAGGAAAAATAACCACCGAGCATGTAAAACTGGCCGTGAGAAAAACTGATAATCCCCTGAACCGAATAGATCAACGTCAACCCGACTGCCATCAATGCGTATATAAACCCAATCGTCAATCCATTAGCAGTTTGATTGGCTACATAGTTGGCGTTGGTAACACATAAATTATCGGGATATTTGCTGGCGAAGAGTGCATAGAGCTGGGTGGCGGCGATAATACTGGTTCCCCCTGCCCAATACCAATGATTCAATTCCGGTTTGAAACGCCATAGAGGGAATAATAATAGGGGGCCGAGGGTAAACCCTGCTAATCCACCGACGAGCTTTGCTGGAGAGGCATCCAAACCCTCATTCCGGTAGACTCGAGGCAGCCCCAAAGCTCCGATAATACCCCATACTGGCCCAGCAAACATGAGCCATAGAACGGGAAAATTCATCGATTGTTACCTCCAGAAGGTTGATTGGCGGACGAACAATCCTAACCTGTCTCAGGACTATTCATCCGCCAGTTGATATTGAATTACTTCTGGGTAGACATGGATAGAGCATTAATCATCTAACCATATTTATACATATCCTCAAGGTGAGGTTCCCGGAACGATATAGGACGTATCGTGAGTCTGGTAAACCGGCGGCCAAATCACAGCAGCATCCTTCCAATCCTGGTTTGGTTCGAAGTATTGAATCAACAGGACTGCAGGATCAGGCCATTGGTGCCACATGTAATCTGGAACGCTGCCATCATCGGGTAGAGGATTCTTGCTGGTGTATTCAAAATAGTACCGTCCCTGAGCCAGGGTGATGTCGGTATCTTCCAAAGCATCGATTAATGCTTGTGGTTCTGTAGTTCCAGCTCTCTCTATAGCATCAGCTAAAATCATGATACTGTCATAGGCTTCTAATGCGTAGCTGGGAGGATCAGTATTAAAGTGCGCCCGGTAGGCATCTGCTACGTGGTTGGTGGTGTCATTGTACAGGCTGGGTGGTAATCCCACTAAAGAATAAACGAAGTAATTGCCATTAGGCACGCTCTCCCAGAACTCGGGCTGGATGGCTACTTGGTTAGTAGTGCCGATGGTCACTTCCGTTGGGGCAACACCTAATTCAGCCATTTGGCGGGCAAGGTTGTAGCTGGTTTCACCGGTTACAGCCATCCGAATTGCATCCGGGGGTGGATTCATGGCGTTGATACGAGTGAGGATTGGTAAAAAGTCCTCTGTGCCCAAGTCAACGAAGAAAACTTCCGCGGAGTTGAGGCCGAGTTCTTCGAAAAACAATAGATCGTTCTCGTTTTGACCGATGCCATAATCGGTGTTTTCTACGATGCTGACAATATTCTCAGCGCCGACAGCAGCAAACCATTCTGCCATTGCGCGTGAGTTCATCGATGAAGCTGGGGCAATTCGGAAGACTTCGAGATATCCAGAAGCAGTGATGGCATCCGACCAGGTCTCAGAGAAGAGACAAGGGATACCGTATTCATGGCAGACTTCCATCACGTTCAGCCCAACAGCACTGTGATATTCGCCGGTGATAGCAACCACGCGGTTTTCAGTAACCAAACGGTGGGCGGCAGCAGATCCACGTTCAGGCAAACCTTCAGTATCAGCGAAGATGAGTTCAAGCGGTTTGCCTAATACTCCGCCGCTGTCATTAATATCCTGGACAGCCAGGTTCATGGCGAACTGCATGGCGATACCGCCAACAACAGAGCCGGGCGCCGAAAGTGGACCGATGCCACCTATACGGATGGTGTCTGCTTCTGGTAATGGTTCGGGGGTAAGCGTAATGATGACCTCCCTCTCCACCTCCACTTCAACTTCTTGAGTCACGATCACTTCTCTGTCAACGGGAACTTCGACCGTCACAAATTCCTGTGGTTGGCAAGCGGCAATCAACAATGTAATTGTGATTGCGAGCCCTAAAATAAGGAAAATTCTAGAGCGCATGTTTCCTCCTTTCGTTAGATCTGAAAATTTTTCTGGGGTGGGCGGAATTGTAAGTTTAGTTCATAAGCATCTCCTCAAGGATGTTCAAATGGATATTTCCCCATTCTCCACAACTAGCCCATCATCCAACTTTACTGTTGGGCGATAGAGCACCATGTCCATGTGCACCGGGCTGTGGACATCGCCGCCGTAAAAAACATTATCTCCCAGGGCGATATGAACATTTCCCCGACCCTTCTTTTCTTCTTCGAAATCCCCATTTTGGCGGCACATGGGATTCAAACCGATCCCGATTTCAGCGATATTTGCTGCATTGTTGGTGGTTTCTAGAATGAGGCGCAACTCATCAGCCTGGCGGCAATCTCCCTGGATGGATATAACCCGTCCTTTCTCCACCTGGAGGAAGATGGGTCGATCTACTGCGCCAATGTGGGCGATGGGACCATCCACAACAATCAAGCCTTCTGCCTTGTTTACCTGGGGCATCTGTGAAACTTCTCCGTCCGAGAAAGCTGCTTCCTGGCCGGGTTCGGTTGCAAATCCACATTCGATTATGACCTGTTCGCCGCTAATGGGTGCGTAAAGATCGGTCCCAGCTGGAGATGTGATATGAATGGTATTGGCTGTTTTCCAGATTGCTGCCAGTTTGTTACCTTCTTCGAGTAAGGCGTCGTAATCTGCCAGGGCACCTCCGCTGATAAAGTTATCCAGTTTGCGCATGACCATCGAGATGGTACGTATTTTCCCAGCCCGGTATAGGGCTTTTACCGCTGAGGAATAGGTTGGTGCGCCCGACGCACCTGTCAAACCGATGAGGCAGTCGGCGGCCTCCAGGCCTTTTTCGATAACTGGAGTTAAATCGTTCTTGCGATCCGTTTGTCGAGTGGGCATCAACATGAGGGTATACTCGCCACCGACGCTCTCTACCATCCCTGCCAGGGCAAATGCCATGCTCATCTCACTAAGAGGGTCGCATACGATGGCTACTTGTTCTCCCGGTTTAACTGCCAGCAAACGGCGGATAATGAGATCAGCGCTGCGAATTAAGTCAATGCTAATAGCATCCATTATTTTTTGTCTCCAGAGTGTTTAGATGGCACCTTCCTGGCGCAGACGGGTAAGATCGGTGTTGCTTAAACCGAGCTCTTCGCGCAGAACAGATTCAGTGTGCTCTCCGAGTAGAGGCGGTGCTAGGCGAATGGTTGCCGGTGTGGCTGAAAATTTGGCAACATGACCCAGTTGATCGATTATGCCTAATGTAGGATGTTCGACTGTTTGAACCATCTGGCGGCTAAGTATTTGAGGGTCGTTCATGATAGTGGGGATGTCGTTAATTGGACCAGCCGGGATACCAGATTGGGTGAGCAAGTCGACCCAGGCTGAGGTGGGCTTCTCTCGAAACAATTTTTGCAATAAGGGGATCAGTGTCTGGCGGTGCTCCACTCGACTGGCGTTGGTCTGAAATCTCTCATCGTTCCACAGGTCGGGACGGTCTACGACCTTACAAAACAATTGGTATTGACCATCAGTTCCAATTGCCAGAGCCAAGTGGCTGTCCTGGGTAGGAAAAATCTCATATGGGACGATGTTTGGATGCGCGTTGCCAAACCGCTCCGGTTTAAGACCAGTCGCAAAGTAATTGTGTGCAACGTTTACCAACCAAGAGACCTGGGTATCTAAGAGAGCTATGTCGATGTATTGACCAAGCCCAGTTTGCTCGCGGTGATAGAGAGCAGCCAGGATCGCAATTGCAGCATGTAAGCCAGCGCTGATATCCAAGATAGCTACCCCAACCTTATATGGTGGGCCTTCTACTGGCCCTGTTACTGACATAATGCCACCTTGCGCCTGGATCATGAAATCAAACCCGGGTCGATCACGGTAAGGACCATCCTGACCATATCCGGTGATGCTGCAATAAATTAACTCAGGCCGGTTGATAGAAAGCGATTCAAAATCTAGTTTTAGTTTCCGTAAGGTGCCTGGTTTGAAATTTTCAACCACAATATCCGCGTGATCGATCAATTGCCTCAAAATATCTTGGGCTTCAGGGTTTTTCAAGTTAAGTGTCAGGCTTTTTTTGTTTCGGTTGACGCTGAGATAATAGGCGCTTTCACTGCCAATCCAGGGTGGTCCCCACTGGCGAGAACCATCGCCACTGCCCGGTTGCTCGACTTTGAACACTTCAGCGCCCATATCTCCCAACAGCATTGTGCAGTAGGGACCGGCTAGAATACGAGATAGATCAATAACCCGAATTCCTTTTAGCGGCTCGTTGTCCAAGGGTTTCTCCTTCTAAACAGCGATGTTTGTTGTATGTGTATCAGTTGTGCGAATAAAAATCAGGCAAAAGCGCTTTGACCGGTCAAATGACGCCCAATGATTAATTTCTGAATTTGGCTTGTACCTTCATATATGGTTGTTGCCAATGCATCTCGTAAGTGGCGTTCCACTGGGTATTCGTTTGTGTAGCCTGCTGCCCCATGTAATTGGACTGCCAGTCGGGCAACAGTTACAGCAGTTTCAGTTGCGTGTAACTTAGCCATCGATGTCTGGTAAGTATTTGGGACTCCCTTATTCTTCAGGTGAGCTGCTTGGTAGACCAACAGGCGGGAGGTCTCAGTCTGCACTGCCATATCAGCCAGCATTCCTTGAACGAGCTGATGACCTGCCAGGGGTTTCCCAAAGGATTGACGATCTCGGGCATAAGCAATCGAAGCTTCCAGGCAAGCTTGAGCTTGGCCGAGGCAGCCTGCTGCTACCCCAAACCGTCCATTATCCAAAGCGCTCATGGCGATTTTGAAGCCTTCCCCTATGTCTCCAAGCAGTTGTTCGTCTGACACCTCCACGTCCTCCAGGGTGAGGTGGGCGGTATGTGCTGCACGTAATCCGGTTTTTCCTGAAACTTTTACAGCATGAAATCCAGGAGTGTCAGTTGGGATGAGAAAAGCTGTAATCCCCCGGTACCCTTTCTGAGGATCAGTCTGGGCGAACAGCAAACACAAGTTTGCTTCAGATCCGCTGGATACCCACGCTTTTTGTCCTGAAAGTATCCAATGATCGACGCTGCGTTTAGCCAGTAAGTTTTGCTGGGTTGCGTGGGAACCTGCGGTGAATTCAGTCAACGCAAAACAACCCAGAATCTTTCCGCCAGCCAGCGCAGGGAGGTATCTTTCTTTTTGGTGATCAGTACCCCATTGGAGGATGGTGAGTGCACATAGAGAATTATGTACAGAGAGAATGGTGCGGACGGAGGAGCAGGCTTTTCCGATTTCTTCAAAGATCAGAGCTTCACCGATAAAATCCGTGCCTAAGCCTCCAATCTCTCGAGGTAGTGTAGGTGTCATCATTCCGGTGGGGCCAAGGGTATCCAGTATTTGATGGGGGAAAATTTCTGCCTGGTCGTTATGACTGGCGGATGGCAGAATGTGATCAGTGGCGAAAATCCGAGCATTCTCTCTGACTTGGTGATGTGCGTGGGTGAGGTCAAATTCCACGGTGTCTCATTCCTTCAACTCTATAACCCAAAGCCTGCGAAACCTGTAAGGCGGTTGCACGAACAGCTTCAGAAATTTCATCCGATAATTTTTCGATGGAGATTGCGGAGGCCGAACCAGTCACATTAATTGCCGCAACAGCTTGTTGGGAACTGTCGAAAACTGGTGCTGCTACAGCCCTCAGGCCGATCTCGAGCTCCTCATCGTTAAGGGCAAACCCTTGTTCTCTCACCCGAGATAATTCTGCCTCCAATTCTTTTCGGCAGGGGACGCTTTTTGGGGTGCAGGGTTTTAGGTCAACGTTTGCCAGGCGGCAGTTTAATTCACCAGTTGATAGCTGTGCGAGGAGAGCTTTCCCCATCGATGTGCAGTGAGCGGGTAAGCGGGATCCCAAGCCCAACAATACACCGACGATTTGACGATTTCGAACCCGGTCGATATAGATAATCTCCATCCCGTCTAGGATGCTCAAACTGACAGTCTCACCTACTTGCTGGGATAGACGTTCCAGATAGGGCCTGGCGACTTGGCGTAATTCCAGGCTGGAAATAGCGGCGAACCCTAGTTGTAAAACTTTGATTCCTGGTTTATACCGTTTCGTTTCGGGGTCACGCAGCAGGTACCCTCCTGTCTCTAATGTAGAAACGATGCGGAAAGTGGTGGTCTTATTAATTCCGGTCAGGCTCACAATCTCAGTCAAATTAAGGGTGGGTGTCTCGCGTGTAAAAAGGGACAAAATAGTAAGACCGCGTGACAAGGTTTCAAGTGTATATTGATTATCAGGCATGCAGGCTCGAGGCTGTTATTTCGGTGAAGGAAACTTAATTTCTAGTAATGAAACAAATTCTATCAAAAAAATTGAATTGTGTCAATTACCTATTTTGATCTTTTATGTGATGTTACACAAGTTTCCAAGTCTCACCCTTTGATTGTCTAATTATCAGAATAGTTTTGAGTAAGTAAGTTTTCAGTTTTGCCTGCCTTCGTTTAACATAATTCATTTGCCAGCAAAGTTAAACCCTCATGGCAGGTGGTCATTTTTTTGTTAGAATCCCTGGCCGGTTCTGAACGATTAGACTCGTGTAATAAGTTTCTGCCATGCAGTCTAGTTTTCCGGCAAACATGTTTCTATAATTTAGAACGCCTCTGGAGGAACACTAGCTTATTTGGCTTTTTAACCACAAGGCTCAGTAAGCCTAACAGGAGCGAAATCCCAGCAAAAACGAACAAGATCAGATGATAGCTCCCTAACAGGTCACGAGTGATCCCAAATGGCAAAGGCCCCAGGGCTGCACCCAACACACCAGCGGCTGCGGTAAAACCATAAATGCTGCCCAGATGGGTGCGCCCATAGAACGCAGGCCATACGACCGAGTTGATCGCCCGGAATAAACCACTGGTCGTCCCCAGGAGTATGCCAAATAAATACGCACTGGCAGTGCTTCCTACCATTTGTAGCATCAACAACGAAGAAGCCTGCAAAAATAATCCGATAATTAGTAAAAACTTCACGGGTAGGCGATCGATTGCGATCCCCGCGACTAAATTTGCCCCGGCAGTAGCCAGGGATATCGGCACGAAGACCGAAGCAGCTACCGTGGATGTTAGCCCTTGATCATCGAATATCCCCACTAAATGGAAAAACTGCCCTGTAGATATCATCGTGAATGAGACCACACTTGCCAAAATCACCCAGAAGGCGCGGGTATGCAAAGCCTCCTTAAGAGACCATTCTGTGAAACTCGTTTTTATTTCGGATGCAAAATCAGATATTTGGTCTGTATCAGCAGGCACATCGTCTGGGCGTAAACCAAACTCTTCAGGGCGATTGCGGAACAGGACAAGGCCTACCGGTACCATACCAAGGATTAAGATTGCCCCCAGGATTGGATAAGTCATTCGCCAATCATACAAAGCGATCAAGCGATGAACCATATTTGGGAATACCCCCATCCCCAGGATTGCCAGGATGAATCCCGATATTCCCATGATCAGACCGCGTTTCCTTACCCACCATTGGTTGATCACAGTTTGGCTAACCAAGCCCAGGCTTCCCTGTCCCAACATGCGGATGGCGATAAAACCTACTCCCAACATTATCGCGTTCTGCACCCAACCCATGTAAATACATGCCAGCCCGAACAGGAACGCAATCACCACTACCATCTTTCGCGAACCCTTCAGGTCGATTTGGCGCCCCCACAGCGGCAGGGTTAGGCTGCCTGCCAGAGTACCGAGAGTATATAAAGAGCTGACTGCCGAACGGCTGAGAGAGAGGTCATCAATGAAATGTTCAACGAAAATTGAAATCGTATAAGTCTGACCTGGACTGGTCATTACTAGGCCAAGCGAACCAGCAGCCATAATGACCCAGCCATAAAATACTGGCCATCGATAAACAAATCCACGCGGTGATACTGGGGTCTCTACCTTGTTGATGTTATAAGGATTGTTAATTTAAATCTCCCAAAAAACCTTAGCTAAATACCCTCAATTAATACAATTCATTTTACAACAAAATGACGTCCTCTTGGTAGATTGCCATTTTTATGTTAGAATGCAACCTTGGTTTTGAACGACCAAGCTGATGTATCATAAGTTCTGCCATGCAGTCTAGAGGGGATATATCGTAAATCTTCACCAGCCTTAAGTCCAAATCGGAATGCTGGTAATTCCCGCCGGGCAGATACTGGTCGTCTGAATAATCCTTCAGTTGATCCTAACCAGATCTCTGGGGATCAATCAGATGATGTGTAAATTGCTGCATCTAAAAATTGGTGATTCTTAGATGTGTTTAATCCATGGTTGGTGATGGGTATTCTTCCCTGATCTTTTCTATAGAGGGAGTTATTGTGTTTGTCGGTGTCGATTTTGGAACCAGCAATTCTTCAATTGCCGTCTATAACGGTGATGAGATACGCTTGTTTAATATTGATCCCCTTTGCTTAAACCCAAAAGTGCTGCCTTCCTATACCTTTATTACCAAAGAGCACTCGACGTTTGTTGGAATCGAAGCTATTGAAAATTACCTCGAGTTGGAAAGTGGGAGACCAGCCGTATGGGAAAAACGTAAAGCTGGACAAGTGGAGGTGACCGTTGCGGGTCCTGGAAAAGGGCCGATTATATATATGCAAGATCTGATTGTAGAAGTAGATATCGCCGCACAAGGCCGCCTGCTTCAATCCATCAAAACTGCCCTTCGAGATCCAAAGTATGAAGGAACTCAGATTTTCGACCGGTTTTACTCGATCGAGGAGTTGATCTCACTCTTGCTCACAACACTGCGAGAAAAATGTGAGCAACTGATTGGAGAGCCCGTTCGCAACGTTGTTATCGGTCGACCGGTTAAGTTTTCTGATAATGTGGATACTGACCAGCGGGCAGAAGAAAAGCTGCTCCAGGCTGCGAAACTGGCTGGTTTCGATCAAGTTGTATTTGAACTGGAACCGATTGGAGGTGCCTATCTCTATCATCAGAACGCATTTGAAAGGGAAAAGGTCCTGGTATTCGATTTTGGAGGTGGGACGCTCGATATGACCATCATGGAGCTCGGCAAAGCGATTCCACCACACACGATTGCCACGCATGGTGTGCTCTTGGGTGGTAACGATATTGATGCGGTCTTGATGCACACGCTGCTCAAGTATTTTGGTGAAGGCTCTAAACTGGACAGCGGTCATCCCTTCCCAGCTCATATTTTTGAGATGCTGTTCAGCTGGCAGAATATGGTCGAGCTCAGTCGTCCTGAATATTTCCAGCTTTTTAGGCAGGCTCAGAATGGGAGCGATCCGGAAGGCGTTGGTAGATTGGAGAGCCTCGTCCGTAATAAGCTTGGGTTCAAGCTTTTTCAAAGGTTGGAACAAGCCAAGGTTGATCTTTCCTCGAACCACTTCACTCAAGTTCAATTCATTGAACAGAGGATCAACCTCAAAAACAAAATAACCCGCAGCCGATTTGAAGAGCTAATCGCCGACGAACTTGCCTTGGTGGATGAGGCGATCAATGAATTGTTGTTAAAAAGCGGCTTAAGAGCAGCGCAGATCAACGCGGTGCTTCGGACAGGTGGATCCTCTTCGATACCCGCTTTTAAAAATTTATTGGCTGACAGGTTTAGCTTACAAAGGGTTAAAGAATTGAACTTATTTACAACTATCGTGGGTGGGTTGGCTGTGAAGGGCTATGAACTGGCGCGCAATTAAAATAGAGGTTTATTGTGGCTGAAAATCCATTCGTTTTGAACCAGAATCAAGATTATCCAACTACGCAGGCAATTGCATCCCGGCGTACTTTTGCAATTATCTCCCATCCGGATGCAGGTAAGACAACCCTGACGGAGAAACTGCTCCTGTATGGAAATGCGATCGACCTGGCAGGCAATGTACGCGCCCGCCGTAACCAACGTAGTACCACCTCAGACTGGATGGAAATGGAGCGTGAGAGAGGCATTTCGATTACTTCAACGGTCTTGCAGTTTCCCTATAAGAACTATATTATTAACCTTCTGGATACGCCTGGTCACCAGGATTTTTCCGAAGATACGTTTCGGACTCTCTCAGCTGTGGATAGCGCTATCATGATCCTGGATGCATCCAAGGGGATTGAGCCACAAACGCGCAAGCTGTTTGAGGTCTGTCGTAAGCGTGGTATCCCCATTATTACCTTCATTAATAAAATGGATCGACCCGCTCGAGATCCATTAGAACTGCTAGATGAGATTGAGGCAGTGCTGGGAATGCAGCCGGTGCCTATAAACTGGCCGTTAGGGGACGGTCCTAACTTCCAAGGTGTATTCGATCGCAAATCCAAGGGGGTATATTTCTTCCAAAGGGCTGTTCGAAATGAACGCGCGGCTCCTGAATTGTTCGTTCCTATGGAAAAGCTGCGCGCGAATGGACATATGCCCGCTGTTCAGTTCGATCAACTTGATGAACATATCACCCTGCTCGATGAGCTCGGTATTATTTTCGACCACCAACTTGTTTTGGATGCCCGGCAAACGCCTGTGTTTTTCGGCAGCGCACTGACCAATTTCGGGGTGCGTTTGTTGTTGGATGCATTTGTGGAGTTCGCACCTCCACCTCAAGCGTATGTTAGCGATGCTGGACCAATCCCTCCCGAGAAGCCTGAATTTTCTGGATTTATCTTCAAGATCCAGGCAAATATGAACCCCAAGCATCGCGACAGCGTGGCATTTCTGCGCGTTTGCTCTGGTCGATTTGAGCGCGGAATGGTCGCCAGGCACGTACAATCCGGGAATGTAGTTCGATTACAACGTCCCTATAAGCTCTTTGCAAATGAGCGCGAGATTATTGACGATGCTTATCCAGGAGATATCGTCGGTTTACCAAACAATGGGGGTTTTGCCATCGGTGACACCATCAGTGTTGGCGATATGGTTAAATTTTCCCCGATCCCACGCTTCAAACCGGAGCACTTTGCACTGTTGAGAAACACCGATTTGGGCAAACATAAGCAGTTTCTCAAAGGCTTGCGGCAATTGGAAAGTGAGGGAGCTGTGCAGGTGCTTTATAACCTAAACGCTCTCAAGCGCGAGCCGATCCTGGCAGTAGTAGGGCAACTGCAGTTCAGCGTTGTCCAGGCTAGATTGGAGACGGAGTATTCCGTGCCGACGGAATTGGAACCCCTTCCATTTACATTTGCGCGTTGGGTAGAGGGACCACAGGCAGTCATTACCAATTTGCCGATTCGAAACGATGTGATACTTGCTCGTGATGCAGGAGGGAATTTTATCCTTCTCGCCAGTTCATCATTTTATTTAAAGTATTATTCTGAAAAGTTCCCAGAATTAACCTTCAAAAAGCAGTTGGAGTAGACTGGGGTTAGGTATGCTGGCAGTAGGTAACTTTCTTATTTAGGTTAAGATAAGGTACAATTCAGCGCATGCGTAAATGGCTTCCCTTCAGTTTGATAATCACCCTGACCGTCATTGTAGTGACTACCGCGACTGCTCCCCCCGAGCAGACTTTGGGAGAAAACGCGCGCCTGGTTTACCTGCACGGCGCCTGGGTTTGGACTGCAATGGTCATTTTCATCATTGCAGGTATCACAGGCTTAGTTGGTCTTCTCGCTCGTGCCGAGAATCTGCATTTGTGGTCACGCGCTCTCGGTCGCACTGCCTTGTTGTTATGGATCACCTTCTTGCCGCAGTCAATGTATTTGATGCAGGTGAACTGGAGTGGGATTTTCCTGGATGAACCGCGCTTCCGCATCCCTTTGAACCTGGCTGTTGTTGGTCTGCTTTTGCAGGTTGGGGTGTCTTTCTTCCCGGCAAAGGTCACTTCGTATGCGAACATACTTTTCGCAGGTGTATTGGTTTGGGCAATGGGGGGGATCGAGACTGTTCTACATCCTGAGGGTCCAATCCAGAGTTCAAGCTCAGCCAGCATCCAGGTGAATTTTGCCATCCTGTTGGTGCTCATGATTGCTCTGGCTGTCCAGATTGCCTATGCCTGGCGCCACTGGGCAAGCAGCCGGCATTGAAAATGGGCTTGAACTCCCATTCATTTCCAGCCTGGGGTTTTTGGAAGTCTTGATCGTTATGCTGGTATTGGTTTGGCTGGCAGACCGGTATGCTTGAAAACATAGCAACTCCCTATTAGGGATAGTCCCGATTCTTCTGACAGGCTCAGGGGTCTCCAACCTGCGCCTGCCACAGACTTTACCGGTAATTGAAACGCTGAACCAGAAATCTGGAGTATGCCTCTCTTGAGGATTTCACTCCCATCCTAGAGATGAGCAGCCATGCTGATGTTCATCGCTGTAAAGGTTCTGAACGCCGAGTGATTTCATCACTTTTCCCGTGTTTTCTTTTTTAGTCGGAATATTTATGAAAGTTCAACTATTGGATTAAGTTGGTTGGGTTTAAGAGAATTCTCTATTGAGCGTTTTATCCATTAAAGCTGTTTCATAAAACTATACTGTATCCCCTATTTCGATTGCTGGCAGTGAAAAACCTTAATGATTTCTTCATCCAAAACCTACCAAAACCTATATTGCTGTACACACCATTTCAATCTAAAATGCAAACAATGTTCCTTTATGCAGGAATTATCATGTTATCGGGTAAAAATTAATAGTGACATTTTTTGAAGGTTCCCACGTCATCCATTGTCTTGGTTTAAATCACAATACCGCCAGCGTCGCTCTACGTGAGCGCCTGGCTTTCTCACCTTATCAGCTTCAAGCCGCACTCGCTCGTTTAGGATGTGGGGATGATCCAAGATGGGATAAAATCCACGAATTGGTTATCCTCTCTACCTGTAATCGCGTCGAGTTATATGCTATTGGAGATCAACCAATCTTCGAAATCCTCGAAGGCTTCCTGTCTGAGACGCAAAATTATCCCCGCTCTGAGTTTTCCCCAGCACTCTATCGATTGCTTAATGCCGAAGCCATTGACCATTTATTCAAGGTAGCATCTGGGCTGGATTCATTAGTCGTCGGTGAGCCGCAGATCCTAGGTCAGGTTACCGAGGCTTATCAGATCGCGCAAAGCCAAAGGACCACCGGAAAGATCCTTTCTCGTATGTTCCAGTCTGCCATTCGGGCTGGAAAACGCGCCCGCCATGAGACCACCATCAGCCAAAATCCGGCCTCTATTGCCTCTGTTGCGGTTAACCTGATATCCCGCACTGTTTCAAATTTAATTTCCGCTCAAGTTCTGGTATTAGGCGCTGGTGAGATGGCGGAATTAGCCGTTGAATCATTACGCAAGCGAGGCGTTAAACATATCCTGGTAATTAACAGGACCTTGGAAAGCGCTCTGCAGCTGGCTGACAAATGGGGAGGACAGGCGGCAGCTTTAGAAATGCTTCCCGATCATTTGCATGATATGGATATTGTGATTACATCTACCGGCGCACCGCATATCGTTATCCAATCATTGATGGTAGAACAGGCGATGAAACACAGGCCTAACCGCCCGATGGTCTTCATGGATATTGCCGTTCCCCGTGATGTAGATGCTGAGGTTGGTAATATTCCATCAGTTCGATTGTATGATATGGATGCCCTTTCAGATAGTTTGGAGATCAGCCTCATTCAAAGACAGGCGCAAGTCCCGATGGTCAAGTCTATCCTCGCTGAGGAAGAATCTGCATTTAAAGAATATCTGGCAACCTTGGATGTTGTCCCCCTTATTTGCGAGCTTCGACAGCAAGCCGATGAAATCCGCAGGGTTGAGATAGAGAAAGCTATCCGGCGGATGCCTAACTTAACCCCAGGAATGCAAAGGCAGATCGATGCGTTGACTGAGGCAATCGTAAAAAAGATATTGCACAGCCCTACAATTCGGTTGAGAGAAGAGGCTAAGGGCGGCAATGTCGAGGATTACGCTGATTTGACCCGCAACCTGTTTGGGTTGGGATAGAGACAGATTCATGATGGCTTCCGATTTAATTTTTGCGACTCGCCCCTCTTCTCTGGCTCGCTGGCAGACAACATCCGTTATCCGAGAATTGCGCCGTCATTGGCAAGATATAGATTTCCAAGAAGTAATCATCACCACCCAGGGTGATCGAAATCTCGATAGCGCACTACCTGAAATAGGGGGCAAGGGATTGTTCACCCAGGAGCTGGAATCAGCTTTACTGGCGGGGCGTGTCCATGCGGCAGTCCATTCTTTGAAAGATCTACCCACTGAAATTGTGCCAGAATTGGAGATTGCGGCGCTGCCTGTGCGCGCTGAGCCTGGTGATGTTCTGATTTCACCATCTGGTCTCACTTTGGAAGAATTACCCGCTGGTGCGATTGTTGGCACTTCCAGTAACCGGCGGCGCGCCCAGATTTTGGCTTATCGACCAGATTTAGAGATCAAGCCCATCCGTGGCAACATCGACACCCGCATCCGTAAAGTTCAAGCAGGTGGATATGACGCAATCATCTTGGCAGCCGCAGGCGTCATCCGCTTAGGCTTACAGAAACATATTTCCCAGTGTTTGCCAATGGAGATTATGCTCCCTGCTCCCGGGCAAGGTGCACTGGCGGTTCAGTGCCGTTCTGGGGATGAGCAAGCCATTCGCTTGCTGCAAGTTATAGATCATATCGATACTGCACTGGCGGTCAGTGCTGAACGTGCTTTTCTTTCTGCTTTGGGTGGGGGTTGTTCTCTGCCAGTGGGGGCATTGGCGCAGGTGGATGGAGGCGTAATAACGCTGCAAGGAGTCGTCGTGAGCCTGGATGGTAAACACCTGTTACGTTTATCCTCATCTGGTCGTGATCCAATCATGGTGGGAAATTCGCTTGCTCAAGATTTCTTGGATCGAGGTTTTATGGAGTATATCAATTTAGCAGCTATGGGGAGTGAATGAAGATGCGCGTACTGGTGACTCGGCCCAGAAAAGATGCTGATGAATTTGCGGCAGCGCTGCAGGACATTGGTGCTGAAGCAGTCTTCTTCCCAACCATTGCGATTCGGCCGATCGCTGATACGACTCTTCTGGATCGAGCGCTTTCCCGCTTAAATTGCTATGACTGGTTGGTTCTTACCAGTGCCAATGCAGTCGATGTGGTTTTAGAGAGGCTGGCTGATTTAGATATTCACGCTTTGCCTCAAAATATTCGCGTGGCAGCCGTTGGGCCTAAGACTGCGGCACGGCTTATCGCTGCTAATATTCAACCTGAATTCGTTCCTGAAAAATATGTTGCAGAGGCTGTAGTTCCTGGCTTGGGAGATCTGTGTGGTCGCTGGGTTTTGCTCCCCATGGCAGATATCGCCCATGACACTCTTCCCCAAGCAATTCAGGCAGCAGATGGGATAGCCCACGTAATCACAGCATATCACACTGTAACAGAAATAGAAGATATTGATATCGAATCTCTATTTACCCCTGGAATTGATGTCATCACCTTCACCAGTGGGTCTTCCGTACTCGGTTTCTTATCTTTACTAAAGGGAACCAGCCTGGACGCTCTCAGTTTGCCTGGTGAGCCGCTAATCGGCTGTATTGGACCAAAGACAGCTCGGGTTGCCCAAGAGGCTGGGTTACGAGTTGGTGTTATCGCCAAAACTCATACTATTCAAGGCTTGGTGGAGGCAATTGCAGCTAAACTATTTGGGGATTATAGTCATGTCAAGAACTAACGCATTTTCACTTCCTCTTTACCCTGTATCGCGACCACGCCGCACCCGGTTAACACCTGCGTTGCGTGAGATGTTCCGTGAGACTGAGTTGTCAGCCAGTGATTTCATCTATCCCATATTCATCCGCCATGGGAGCAATGTGAAAGAGCCGATATCTTCTATGCCTGGTCAATATCAATGGTCTGTGGATAAACTCCCTGAACTGGTTGATGCAGTTTCCAACTTGAAAATCCCAGCCGTGATCTTATTCGGCATCCCAGACCAGAAAGACCCAATCGGAGAGCAGAATTATGCGCCGGAAGGAATCATCCAACGAGCGATCCGGCGTATAAAAGAAGCTGCTCCTGAGTTGGTGGTGATAAGCGATGTGTGTTTGTGCGAGTACACCGACCATGGTCACTGTGGATTATTGAATGTAGGGGCAGAAAGGCGACCTCAGCTGCCTGAAGGATATGTGCTCAACGATGAAACCCTGTCGGTTTTAGCCAAGGTATCTGTATCGCATGTCGAAGCTGGGGCTGACATCGTCGCCCCCAGCGGCATGATGGACGGTATGGTTGCTGCCATCCGTTCTGAGCTGGATGGTGCTGGATACGAGCATATTCCCATTCTTTCTTATGCAGTCAAATATGCTTCTGGTTTCTACGGTCCATTTAGGGAAGCTGCTGAAGGTGCGCCAAAATTTGGGGATCGCAAATCCCACCAGATGGATCCGGCAAACGCGCGCGAAGCGTTGCGGGAAGCAGCTTTGGATGTTGCTGAAGGAGCGGATATGCTAATGATCAAACCAGCTCTGCCGTATCTCGATGTCATCCACCGCATCCGCGAGGCTTTTTCCGAATTGCCCACAGTTGCCTATAACGTCAGTGGTGAATATGCCATGCTCAAAGCCGCTGCCACTAACGGTTGGCTGGATGAGCGCCAGGTGGTGATGGAGACTCTCACTGCTATCAAACGCGCTGGCGCAGATCTGGTGATTACTTATCATGCCCTAGATGCTGCCAGGTGGTTGGTAGATTAAACCTTAAAGATTTTAGACGATAGGATTCCCGATGACAAACTCCAATTTATCCGCAAATGCTGCCAAAGAACGAACATACCACGACCAACGCATGAGCCATGCTGATTTTGATCTGGCACCTTTTACCATTGCCTGGGAGGTCACGCGTGCTTGTGCATTTGCCTGCAAACACTGCCGTGCAGATGCCCAACACAGTCGCGACCCTCGCGAGTTAACTACAGAGGAAGGTTTTCAGTTGATCGATCGCCTGTCTGAATTCGGCAGTCCCATCTTGATCTTTACCGGTGGTGACCCGATGATGCGTCGAGATTTGTTTGATCTGATCTCATACGCTGCGCAGAAAGGTTTACGCTGCTCGCTTACTCCCACTGCTACAGCTCTACCCACCTCCGAGCGCCTAACCCTCGCTAAAAAATCTGGTATCCGGCGTATTGCGCTCAGCCTGGATGCACCATCTGCCGATGTCCACGATGATTTTCGCCGGGTTTCTGGTTCCTGGGATAGGACCATGCGTATTCTGCATAATGCCAATTCAGTGGGCTTGAGCGTGCAGGTCAATACGACCGTATCGACTTTTAATGTTGACCAATTACCTGCGATGGTGCCCTTCATCCAGGAAGTCGAGGCCGTTCAGTGGTCGCTATTCTTTCTGGTGCCAACCGGGCGGGCTCAGGTCAGGTATATGATCTCCCCCCAAGAGCATGAAAACGTCTTTAACTGGCTCTATAGTTTATCCCAGCAGGCTCCTTTTGACATAAAAGCTACAGCTGCACCGATGTACCGCCGGGTAGCTATCCAGAGCAAACGGCAAGAACAGGGAAGCGATCAAACGGTGACCTTTCAGGGAGCTGGTTTTCAGTATGTTGATGGTTTGCATCGACCAACGAAGGGGGTTAACGACGGTAACGGCTTTCTTTTCATCTCCCACGTGGGTCAAATAATGCCCTCCGGTTTTCTGCCCATTGATTGTGGAAATGTGCGCCATCAAGACATTGTTGAAGTCTATCGTCACCATCCAGTTTTTATGGATCTGCGCTGCTATGATAAGTTGAAGGGTAAATGCGGTTGGTGTGGTTACCGTGATGTTTGTGGGGGGCAGCGCGGCCGTGCTTACGGCATTACTGGGGATTATTTAGAATCAGACCCGGCTTGTGCATACGAGCCACCTATTTTGTAATGGAGAGCAGTGCATGTCTCTAAATTGGATCGGTTTAATAGCGGCATTGGCGACTTTTTCGGGTATCTGGATTGGTCACGTAACTGTTCGCAAGGTTGATTATGTGTCTTCAAGTGTCTGGTTGCCCTCTATTGTTGCTTTGGCGATTGGTATCCTTCTCGAGGTAATCGCTTTGGTAAGTAGTAATCCATATCATTCAACTGCCTTGGGTATAGTAGGTATTACGGTTTTATGGGATGGGCTTGAATTTTGGCGCCAGCATCACCGGATCATTCGTGGTCATGCCCCTGCTAATCCTGACAATCCCCGCCATCAACGGATTTTAGCAGAGAACAGCTCTGCCACTACTATTGATTGGTTAGCGAGGAACCCCACTGGAAGGGCAATCTCCGTTGAGGAGATGAGCAAAACCGGGGTGTGAGCAGATGAACTATTTAGGTCTCGTTCTAGGGATTATCACTCTTTTCATTATCGGTCTAGGGTTTCTGTGGGTGATTCGCGGCGAATATTACCTGGGCTTCCTTTGGTGGCCCTATTTCATGGGTTTAGGCATCAGCTTGGTGACCATCTCCCTTTTTGTGCCATCTTTGTGGGCATCCGCCATTTTAGGCATCTTTGGTGCTTCACTTGTTTGGGGGTCAACTGAATTGAAGGAGCAAGCTGTTCGCGCCGAGCTGGGTTGGTTTCCGTTCAATCCTCGACCAAAACCAAACCCCCCATTAGCAAGGATCATCAAGAAATGGCCTGCCCCCCATTTGTAAACGCATGTAATAGGAAGATTTGAATGAAAAAAATTATCATTGTAGGAGGTGGTATCGCCGGTCTATCCGCTGCATATTACCTGAAAGAAAGAACCAATACACCATGTCAAATCATCTTACTTGAAGAAGCTGATTATTGGGGTGGCAAGATAGTTACTGAACGCGTGGACAGCCTTGTTCCTGGAGATGAATTCGTCGTGGAAGGTGGTCCGGATACTTTCGTGGTCACCAAGCCCTGGGGAGTAAAGTTGTGTAAAGAGTTGGGGATTGACGACCGGCTACGAGGCACCAATCCTAAAACCAAGAAAACTTATATTCTCAAACAGGGCGAACTCCACGAATTACCCGGTGGGCTGACAATGATGATCCCCACTGAAATTGGGCCAATGATTCGGACTGGCTTACTTTCATGGTTCGCTAAGATGCGTATGGGTTTGGACTTCGTTATTCCACCCTCCCAGGTAAACGGAGATGAAACTTTAGGTGCTTTTGTTACCCGCCGTTTGGGTAGAGAAGCATATGAAAACCTGATTGAACCGTTGATGAGCGGTATCTATGCCGGCGATGGTGACCAGCTTAGTTTGCAGTCCACCTTTCCTTACCTGCGTGAACTTGAGATCAAACACGGTGGTTTGGTGAAAGGTGCTCTGGCTCTCCGTAAAGAACGTCTTCGCAAAGCTCGCGCAACCAAGGAAGGTTCACCTCCACTTGCGGGGTCGCGCAGTATATTCCTGACCCCCCTAAATGGCTTGGTTGAGATGGTTGATTCGCTGCTACAAGTCCTGGAAGCCGCTGGAGTCGAGCTGCGGTTGAATACAAGCGCTCAAACGGTCGAGCGGACTGCGAATGGGTATTCCCTGGTCACCACCTGTGGAGAAGTGATATCTGCTGATTGCATTATTCTGGCAACACCGTCCTTTGTCACTGCGGATTTAGTGTCTGGTTTTGCTCCACAACTGGTTGCTGAATTAAGACCGATAGAATACGTTTCCACCGCAACGGTCACGTTAGCATTCCATGAAAAAGACCTGCCGCGTCCGCTGGATGGCTATGGTTATGTCATCCCGCGGCGTGCAGGGAGAAGAGCTTTAGCCTGCACGTGGACATCGACTAAGTTTCCCCACCGTGCACCGGATGGCTACGCATTGTTACGTGTATTTATTGGGCGCGCTGGACAGGAAGAAGAAATTGACTGGAACGATTCGTTTTTATCAGCCACTGCGCGTGAAGAAGTCAACCTCACCCTGGGGATCAATACTGATCCATTGTTTGAACGTGTCCATCGCTGGGAGAAAGCTATGCCGCAATATGCCCTAGGTCATCCACAGCGCCTGAAACGAATTGAAGAAATCCTTACTGTTTATCCTGGTCTGGCTGTTGCTGGAAATGCTTATCAAGGTATTGGTATTCCCGATTGCATCCATTCTGGTGAGCTGGCAGCCGAGAAAATCATTCAGTCTTTTATTAAAGATTTGTAGATGATGAAAGGTTTAGAATTTGTGCTATGACTTTGAATTTGCTTAAATCCATTGAACTCTACCAACAAGCTCAAAGCCTGTTGCCCGGTGGAGTCGACTCCCCAGTGCGTGCATTTCGGGCGGTAGGTGGGCAGCCTGTTTTTATCCATAGAGGGTCAGGTCCATACCTGTACGATGTAGATGGTAATCAGTACATTGATTATGTGCTCTCGTGGGGGCCGCTTATCTTAGGTCATGCTCATCCAGATGTGGTCGCCGCGATCACGCGTACAGCTGAAAAAGGCACCAGCTTTGGTGCGCCGAGTCCGTTAGAAATCGAACTGGCTGGTCTTATCCGTGACTTTATGCCAAATATCGAAATGCTGCGGTTTGTCAATTCAGGGACCGAGGCAACCATGAGTGCTCTTCGTTTGGCACGCGCATATACCAAACGCAATAAAATTATCAAGTTTGAGGGCTGTTATCATGGTCATGCCGATCTGCTGCTCGTTCAGGCCGGTTCTGGTGTGGCGACTTTAGGGCTACCTGATTCCCCTGGAGTTCCCGCCGCCACTGTTCAAGACACTTTGGTTGCCCGATTCAATGATCTCTCATCAGTAGCAGATCTATTAGATCGGTTCCAAGATGATATCGCCGGGGTGATAGTAGAACCGGTTGCTGGAAATATGGGCGTAATCCCTCCCCAACCTGGTTTCCTTCAGGGACTGCGCGAACTAACCAGTGCACACGGCGCTTTGCTGATTTTTGATGAGGTGATGACCGGCTTTCGCGTTCACAGAGGAGGTGCGCAGAGCCTTTACCAGGTCAAACCCGATCTCACCACCCTGGGCAAAGTGATTGGTGGTGGGCTTCCAGTTGGGGCTTACGGCGGGCGACAGGAGATCATGGAAATGGTTGCACCTGTTGGCCCTGTCTATCAGGCAGGCACGTTATCCGGAAATCCCCTGGCAATGGCTGCCGGAATCGCTACTTTGGGCTTGTTGCGTAATAACCAGGATTGGGAGAAGATGGTTGGTGCAGCCACCAAGCTGTCGAACGGCATCTCTGATATCGCCAAGTCAGCTGGCATACCTTTACAAAGCAACCAGGTAGGCACGATGTTTTCTTCCTTTTTTACTGATGAAGTTGTTGTAAATTGGCCAACTGCAAAGACAAGTGATACCAGTCGGTTTGCCAGGTTTTTCCAAGGAATGCTAGAAAAAGGGGTATATATGGCTCCTTCCCAATTTGAGGCTGGATTTGTCTCATGTATGCACGATGAGGCTGTTATTGAGGTTACCCTCACAGCTGCTGAAAAAGTGTTTGAAACCCTGTAGTTGTTGGAGATGAAATTGAGCAACCCCCACCAGCTGCATAAGTTTGGAACTATCCTGGTTGTGCTCGGAGTTCTTGTCTGGGTGCCTTTTTTTGCACTGCGTATAGCCGGTGAAACGCCATCCTTGTTTATCTACCTGCCTTTTCATCTGATTGGTGTCATCGGGGGGGGAAGTATGCGTAAAGCTGCCAATAAAATGCTCTTTAAACCGAAAGAGAAACGCAAAATTTACATGTGGATCGCCCACATATTGTTTGTGGTGAGCTTACTGGTTTGGCTGCCCTATTATGCCCAACAATTGGTGGGATATCCTGTTGAACTAACTCCCTATCTAATTGCCCACTTGGTCGGAGTATTGAGTGGCACGAGCATCTTGATAATCGCTAGCGCCTGGCGATATCTCCGCAAGAAACGGAAGGAGTAATAACTGTTCATGGACATTCAACGGGCAAAGCCAACTAGAATGGTGGATATTGCTGAAAAAGGACGTACTAAAAATGGGGATGATTTATCACTCGATCGCAGGTTGTTCATGCAGTTCATGGCTTTTGGCAACGTAAACGATCCCCACAAATTACCTCCGCTGTTGGAAAAAGCGCGCCTCAACGCTGTACTCTATGCGAATCTCAACGATCCTAACGGTTTCGGTTTGCTCGCCTTCAGCGAGGACCCGAATTACTTTCTAGAAAATGTCCACCCCGTATTTAGAAGTACTCCTATTGAAAATCTGAGTTTGAAACCCGAATTCACCATGTTCGGTCGAACTTACAGCCTTGGCTATGAAGAGGATTTAGTCCGCGTTTTGATCGAGCGACCAATCGAGCGGGTTACTGACCCATCTCTTAAATGGGCTGTGTGGTACCCGCTCAGGCGGTCCGGCGCCTTTGATGGACTTTCGCCAGATGAACAGCGTAGGATACTAATGGAGCATGGTGGTATCGGTCGCGCATTTGGTCAGGCTGACCTGGTTTATGATATTCGCCTGGCTTGTTTTGGATTGGACAAGAATGATAATGATTTCGTTATCGGTTTGTTAGGGCATGACCTGCTCCCACTTTCGAAGATTGTCGAACGAATGCGCAAAACCAAGCAAACATCACGCTATCTCACCAACCTTGGTCCTTTTTTCATAGGGAAAGTGCTTTGGCAAACCAAACTGGTAAACACATGAAGGATCCAGAACCAACTTCACGTTTTTTGAGAGCTTGTCAGCGATTACCTGTGGACGCTACTCCAATCTGGTTGATGCGCCAGGCTGGTCGTTATATGGCCGAGTATCGTGCTTTACGCCAAAAATTTAGCATGTTGGAGCTAATCCAGAACCCTGAGTTGGCAGCAGAAGTCACCTTGCAGCCTTTGGCAGCATTTGATCTCGATGCGGCGATTATATTTGCAGATATATTGCCTTCCCTGATCGGCATGGGATTAAACCTGGAATTTATCTCTGGAAAAGGGCCAGTGATCCATAATCCCATTGACACCACCGACGATATCGACCTGTTAGCAACCCCGCCAGCTGAAGAGACGTTATCCTCGACTATTGAAGCGATTAGATTGGTGAATACAGAACTGCAACCGAAAGGCATCCCTTTGATCGGATTTGCCGGTGCGCCTTTCACATTGGCATCCTACGCAATTGAGGGAGGTGGGTCGAAGGATTACGCTAAGACAAAAGCATTGATGTATAAAGAACCTGCTGCCTGGAAACGGTTGATGGAGAAGCTGGTGAC
>JACUUU010000315.1 GCA_014859065.1 Anaerolineales bacterium | reverse complement strand
CGTGCAAACGAAAAGTAAGGACTGATAGCATGCACCTCTTGGGCAGCGGCGGAACGGGCAATATCCACCATCATGAGCAATTCCATGAGATGGTCATTGACGGGAGGCGACAGGGATTGAATGATGAAGACGGTCCGTGAGCGCACGCTGGCCCCCAGTTGGATATACGGATTGTCATTACTGAAACGCTTGATCTCAGTTTTCTCAAGCGGCACACCCAAATAGTGGGCGATAGCCGCGGCCAGAGGTGGATTTGAACTACCACTGAAAATGCGGACTTGGCTTGCGTCAATTGCCTCAATAGTCATTCTTACCTCCATTGCGAAGTTGGACACTCGCCTTGAGCAACAGGCGGTCAACTGATTTAAGCATTGATGTGGCGGTCAGAGCCTGTGCCGAAGCTCAATTCAACACGCTTGCCACTGGTGGTAAAAGACACCCCTAAATCCGAGTTGAACGGGCGTTCGGGCGGTCTGTTCCTGCCGAGCCAGCCCACTGTTACTCTGCCTGATCGCTATCAGAGAACATCGTGTAGCAATCACGGAACATCACCAGCGAGCCATCGGTGGCGCGTTTGAAGACCGTCAGTTGATGGCCATGGAGGACAACAGTCTCAGCGTCGTCATCGCGGGAGATGGCATTGCCGTTGAAGTGGCTCCGCGCAATGACCAACGACCCGGCATCTATGACCTCGTCGACGACCATGTCGAAGCGCTTCACCTCCATCGATTCAACGAACTCGACGAATTCGGCCAGCAACTCGTCGTGACCGATGCTTGGTTGTTCTCCCGGATGAAGTTGGATGCCATCGTCCGCCCACACCCCAATCCACTTGTCAGCATCCCCACATAGTAGGGCTGCCGAATAGTCAGAGAAGATAGCCCGCACTTCATCTGTTGTTGTCGGTTTACCTACGCCCTTCCTCGTGTTTAGCACATTCATGTGTCTCTCCTTCTTGTGGTCAACGGATTAAGGATCGATGCGTTGGTCAGAGCCAGTGCCTACCCTCAATTTAACACACCTTCCATTGGCGGTAATAAACATCACTACATCCGAGTTGAACGGGTGTTCAGGCGGTCTGTGCCCACCTTGACCCTCCCAGGCTGTATTAGCCCGAGTAACATCGATTTGGAATTGAAGACGCAGAGCAAAATCGAAAACGACTTCTTGCATGCGCATATATCCAGATTGTACTGCAAAAATGGGACTTGCCACAAGTAAAATGAGCAACGAAAAGCCTGTCTGTATGAATTTGTGATCGAGCCTGGGGAAAGAATAAGCGCTGACCTTACCTGCACCCAGCGCTTAGTTTTCCTATTTATTATAAGGCATTCTCTTAAGCTGCAAATTTGTAGCATTGGATAGTCTAATTGTTATGAAATTGTGTATAACAGCTTGATAATTACATCAATCTTGACAACACATCTATACCGATTAACACAGATATTAAAAACTACAGTACCGTGATGAATTACATTGGCGATAATTGCATTGCTAAAATATTTTTTACTCGCACCACATTCCTTGAAAATCCTTCGCGATAATATTATCCTGGAGACATTGGGTTTTTCGGGAAGGATTATTGCGATTGGATAGACTACGCCTTACACAACCACAGAGTTGGAATGGCATTGACACCCTTGACAACATTTATACGATAGTTTATCCTGTACTTATATGTACAGGATAAGTGAACTAATAAAAATAGATCGCAAAATCTTCCACACGAACGACCTAGCGATATTATGGGATATCTCCAAGAAGAATACCCTTTATACAACCATCAAGCGCTATGTCCAAAAAGGGGTATTAAAACCCATCTATAAAGGGTTATATTCAACCGTACCTCTCTACCAATTAAATCCCCTGGAGCTGGGTAAAGCCATTATTCACCGGTATGCCTATCTGAGTACAGAGTCTGTATTAGTCCAGGCTGGAGTCATTTTCCAGACTACGTACGCGTATACTTTTGTCAGCAGCCAAAGCAAAAAAGTGACAGTGGATTCTATGTCATTTCTTTACCGTAAGCTCAAAGATGAATATCTATATAATCCAACGGGCATCGTTAATCAAAATGGGAATTTTGTAGCTACAACAGAAAGAGCGGCGGCAGATATGCTTTATTACAATCCAAAGTACCATTTTGATTTCCCCAAGAACATCAACTTTGAGGAGGTCAAGCGCATACAAATAGAGGTAGGATACCCATGCTAGAAATAAGACCGGAAGATATTCTCCATAAATCATACTTGAACCGGTTGCTGATGGAAATTATTGACCAGCCTGCTTTATCACGCTATCTTGCCCTTAAAGGAGGCACATGCGCAGCCATGTTGGGATATCTGGATCGATTTTCTGTCGATCTGGATTTTGATGTATTGAAAAATGCAGATGAGGTTGAATTAAGACGTGAACTACATCAGGTGTTCGATTATCTAGGTTTCTCAATTAAGGGTGAGTTTGACAAAGCTCTCATTTTTCAACTTCGATATCCGAATGAACCGGGCAAGCGGAATACCATGAAAGTTAGCGCCAGCAGTTTAAAAATCAAGTCTAACCAATACCAGGTCCAATACCTTGCAGAAATTGACCGCCTGATGAATTGCCAAACCGTAGAAACGATGTTTGCTAATAAATTGGTGGCCGTAACTGATCGGTACCATTTACACCGAACTGTTGCCGGAAGGGATATCTATGACATTCATCATTTTATTGTTCATGGTTATTCGTATCACGCGCCAATCATCCTAGAAAGAACTGGTCTTGAACCAAAGGAATATTTAAAAAGGTTGTCCGACTTTATTAAAAAGCATGTGACTCAAACAATAATCAATGAAGACTTGAACGCACTCTTACCTGAGAAAAAATTTCAGCAAATACGCAAAGTCCTGATCCCTGAGACATTGTCCCTGATAGCCAGAGAACAAGCACTTATCAAATGATGACACTACCGTTATGATTTGTAATAACGATATTAGTCTCATCCCTATGACCCAACTTGTACCCACTTCAAAAAGAAAATGAATTGTACTTCGATGGTCAAATGGACACAAGTATCCGATTTCCATTCCTAAGGAGAGGTTAGCATGACCCCCAAAACCGATAACCTGGTAACCCTTAAAGACGGTCGCCAGATCAGCTATGCTGAATTTGGTGATCCACAGGGGAAACCCGTGCTGCACTTTCACGGCACCCCTAGCTCTCGATTTGAAGGATCTCGCCCATCTATCGATGAGACCGCCAAACAACTCGCAGTGCGCCTGATCTTACCTGATCGGCCAGGCTTTGGCATGTCAGATTTTCAACCCAGGCGCTCGTTCCTGGATTGGACAGACGATGTCCTGGAGTTGGTTGCAGCACTAGAAATAGATAAATTCGCTGTGATGGGCTTGTCTGGTGGCAGCCCATATGTGGCTGCCTGTGCTTATAAGATTTCCGATCGCCTGACAGCGGCTGGCATCATCAGCGGTATCAGCCCGCTGGATGCGCCAGGTGCCTTCGATGGCATGGCAAAATCAGACCGCCTGACTTACGAACTCGCTCGCAAAGCACCCTGGCTGCTGCGCCTGCTCTTCTGGTATATGGCTGGGGTTCTCAACAAGGAACCTCAGAAAGCCATATCCCAAATGATGGCTGAATTATCTCCACCCGATCAAGCTGCCCTAAGACAGTCCGATGTGCAAGAAACCTTTATCAAGATGGCCAGGGCTGCTTTCCAACAAGGCAGCCGGGGTGTTACCTGGGAGTACAGGCTCTTCACGCGGCCCTGGGGATTTCAACTGGAGAAGATATCCATGCCGGTAAATATCTGGCACGGTGAAAGTGATAGCATGTGTCCGCATAGTATGGGTCGCTATCTGGCTACAACGATCCCCCACAGCCAGGCGAAATTCTTTCCGAATGAAGGTCACGTCTCGCTAATCGTAAACCGGTATGCTGAGATGCTCAGCATGCTGCTGCAAGGATGACCTGAAATCGGTTTCTCAATCACAGGATATTGCAGGCCGAATTGATGCGCTGGCTGAGGCTGACCAGCTGCTGCATGCGCTCCGTTTCAGCTCTCAGGACGCGCCTGCCGCTGTCGCCTGGAGCCAGGGTTATCCGGCTTAATTTACTTGATGGTGATTTCCCCAAAAAGACGGGTATCACTGTCTTACTGTGATGCTTCTTACGAGACTATCTAGACCGTTTATGGTGGGGAGGAACGAACTGGGTTGCTGCGCTTCGAGCGTATCTTTCACATCGCTGACATATGAGCTGTAGTTCTGGAACCAGCTCTCGAAGGTA
>JACUUU010000314.1 GCA_014859065.1 Anaerolineales bacterium | reverse complement strand
TGGGGATAGCTATCCACCCTTTCATGGGGTTTTGGTAAGCCTACTTTTTTCAACATATCGATGGCAATATCACGCGCCTCATTTTTTGTGACGTGGCGATATTCCATGATCGCTGCCTCCATTTGGTCACCCACCTTTTTGGGCACCAAACGATGCAAATTAAGTGCCTCACCAATCTGAGTGCCAGCGGTGTAGACAGGTGTAAGAGAACTCATCGGTTCTTGGAAGATCATCCCAATTTCACCCCCGCGAATTTTTCGAATGCGGGGGCCATCAGGATCAAGTTCTGAAATATTGACGATTTCTTCCTGGCCTGGATGGAGCTTATCCCTGAAATGATATAGGACTTCACCATGCGTGATTTTGCCCGGCTTTGGAATCATTTGCATGATCGCCTTAGCCGTAACTGATTTTCCACAGCCGCTTTCCCCAATCACACCTGTGGTTTGGCCGCGGATGATATTGAAAGATGCCCCCTGGATCGCTTTAACGGTACCATCCCTAACCTCAAAATGAACATGAAGATCCTTAATTTCAACTAATGGTTGTTTCATTGTTCTCTCCTAACGACCACCATAGGGATCTAAGGCATCACGCAACCCATCACCGAGCATGTTGAACCCCAAAACAGCTATAATGATGAAGGGTACGGTGATCAACTGCCAGGGTGCAAAGCGGATAACCCGCACTGAACTCACTTCCTGTAGTAGCACACCCCAACTGGTCAAGGGAGGACGCAATCCCAATCCCAACCAGCTCAGAGCTGTTTCCGAAAGGATCATACCAGGGATCATCAAAGTTGCGATAACGATGACATGGCTCATCGTGCCGGGAATCAGGTGCCGGAACATAATTCGTCGGTCCGTTGCACCGGAACTTTGCGCTGCCAGAACGTATTCCCGTTCGCGTAACGAGAGGATCAGCCCGCGTACCTGGCGAGCCAACCCACCCCAGCGAATGAAGACCAAAATCAAAGTCAACATAAAGTAAACAACGATTGGCGACCAGCCAATGGGGATAGCCGCCGCTAAAGCCATGAAGAGCGGTATATCCGGAAAGGCTCCTACAAACTCTGTCAGACGTTGTACGATGATGTCGGTAGCACCCCCATAAAAGCCTGAGATCGCGCCCAGCACCAAACCCAACACCAACGTGAGGGCTTGTCCTAAAAGACCCAGGAGTAAGGATAATCGTCCTCCAAATAGTATCCGGGACAATAGATCTCGGCCTACACGGTCGGTGCCAAACAGAAACACGGTTCCTGTTGGATACTTTTCGGTGTCAATGCCAAACAAATGAATATTTGAGGGAATCAATCCCAATAGCTTATATGGTTGACCTTTGACAAAAAGGGAAATGGGATAGATGCGCTCCTCATTCACAACCCAGGTACGCTTGCGAGCGATCAAATCCAATTCTTGCTCCAGGCCATACACAGCTGGGCGCAGACTGAAGTTTCCTTCCCGGTTTTTGAAGACCAATGGTTGGGGACGCGCTTCCAAATAATCGGATTGGAAATTGAGTGGGTATGGTGAAAAGAACTCGGGGAATAAGCCGCAGACGGTATAAAAAAGGAAGATGATGACGGCGCCGACAATCGCCAGCTTGTTCTTTTTGAACTTCCACCACACCAAACTCCAGTATGCCTGGCTTAAATGCTCCTCCCCTTTTCCCAACGCTGACGGCTCAATTGGTTCTGAGGGATCCGGCTGCACAGTACTTTCAGTGGCTCGTGGTTTTAACATATTTCTGCCCTCCTATTCCAAGCGGATTCGCGGGTCTAACGCTGCCAGGGTGAGATCGCCAATTAATGCACCGATCATGGTCATCAAGACAATGAACACCAAAACCGTCCCGGCCAGGAACATATCCTGCACTTGCAGAGCGCGCACAAACAATGGGCCAATGGTTGGTAGGTTTAGCACTGTGCCAACCAGCGCGTCACCCGCGACGATACCTGGTAGCGCTTCTGTGGTGAGGATCACAATCAGTGGGTTAATGGCAACACGTACCGCGTGTTTCCAAGTTACAGTCCCTTCCTTCAGCCCCCGTGCACGCGCAGCTTCAACAAACGGCTGTCCGAGAGTTTCAAGAAGGTTTCCACGCATTATTCGCACCAGTCCAGCTGCACCTGTAACGCTGCTGATGAGAGCAGGAATCCATAGATGCTTCAGTAAGTCCCAAATTCTAGCGAGACTCCAGGGTGCGTCTCGGAATTCACGAGAGAATAACCCTCCAACCTCCACGTTTAATACCATCATGGCAAAAAATAAGACCAAAAGCGCCAGCAAAAATCCCGGCATGCCAAGGCCTAAGAAACTTATCGTCGTAATGATCTGATCGCCAAGAGAATATTGGTGCGTGGCAGAATAGACACCGATCGGTATGGCGATAATCCAGACAATGGCAATACTGGAAAGCGCCAATAATACCGACATCAAGGCGCGTTGTCCGATAATATCTCTTACAGGGCGTTCGAATTCGAAAGATTCGCCAAAATCCCCCTTTATAAAATTGCTGATCCAATTCCAATACCGTTCCATCAGCGGTTCATCGAGTTTGTAACGGGCGCGATACTCTTCAATGCGATTTGCTGCACTGCGGTCGCCGCGTGCCTGAAGTTCTTGAATTTTTTGGGTAAGAAAGTCTCCTGGGGGAAGCTCAATAATGAGGAAGCTGACGAAGGAGACCAATACAACCATGACCAGCATGTAGAGTATCCGCCTCGCGATATACGATAGCATGATTGCCTCCTAACCTGCTATTGAAATAATCGCGGGTGGGGACGATCGTCCCCACCCGCATACAGAGCTTGATTAATTATCGATCCAGTATTGCTCTGGATTGGAGTTGCCGGGGGCACCTGGCGCCCATGGGCCAAGCACACCATACTCCAGAACGTTCATGAAGTTAGTCTTACAAACAACCGGTTTGGGTTGGTCACCTGTCGCACCAAGGATAAAGGGACCTTGCTCAATGTAAACACCAACAGCTTCCCATATGAGCCGATCGCGTTCTTCCTCGGTAGGTGTTGTCAAACCACGACGGTAGATATCCTGCAGGCGGGCTGCTGGGCTGCCCGGCTCAGGTGCCCATCCTTCCTCGCCACCGGTCTGGTAATACAGACCCTGCATGGGGAAGGCACGGGAACCTTCACCGCCACCGCGCAACGGGAAGATCCAGTCGGGATAGGTCCACAGGTCGAGCTCGGAAGCATGGGTTGTGCGCAACATGTACAGACCATAATCGCCACGAATACCTGCATCAGGCTGGCCAATCACGTTGTTAATCAGCACGTTGACTCCCACAGCCTTGAGGTTTTCCTCATAGACTTGCAGGAATTCGGTGTTCACACCCTCACTACCCCAGTCATTCAGATCGATGATGAGGGTAAAGCTGGTGCCGCTGGGCAGATCGCGCCAGCCATCCCCATCGGCATCCACAAAGCCTGCTGCGTCAAAGGCCGCTTCAGCTTTTTCGGGGCTGAATTCGATGTAGGAATTGGCCCAATCATCAAAGACTTCCTGTCCCTCTGGGCTGGCAAAGTGCGGGGATTGCGGGCTGATGGTGAATTGCTTGACTTCTCCAATGCCTTCCCAGACCACATTCAATACACGTTGTCGATCCATTGCGAAAGACAGACCCTGACGGAAATCCTGATTCCGTAACAGCTCACGGATCTCGATATCTTCCTCGGTCTCTGTCTCAGGATCATATTGCTGATCTTTGTGGTAGTCCTGGTTGATCATCATCCCAGGCCATGCGCCGGAACCATCCATCCAGCCTGGTACCAGACGATAATCACCGGATTCCGCATTCTCTAATAAGAAGGGGATTTCGGTTGGGCTGGAAACACCTCGGAAGGTGCAGTCATAGCGGCCTTGGGCTACCTGTAACGTGCGTACCTCGTCATTTTCGACCAGTTCTACACGCACATAGTCAATGTAGGGCAGCTGATTGCCTTCTGTGTCGACTTTCCAGTAATAGGGGTTTCTCATAAACATGTGGTAGTCGCCAGGAACATAATCTTGTAGACACCAGGCCATTAAGCAGGGATAACCGGGGGTTTCAAACCAGCGATCCATCAAGTCCAATTCGGTATAGCCCTCATCGCCAGGCTGGCCATCAAAGTCTGGATGGTATTGCTTGAGGAAGTGTGCTGGTTTCATCAGCGGTTCCCACTCCCAGAAGCCCTGCGCCAGTATGTAGGGCATAATGTACTGCGGTGCATCAAATTTGAGAATCCAAGTGACATCATCCGGAAATTCCATCGTGATGGGGGTGCCATCTGTATT
>JACUUU010000313.1 GCA_014859065.1 Anaerolineales bacterium | reverse complement strand
AGCAATAAAAGGCCTGGCATGAAACCATACTCTTAGCCTTGACAAAGCACTTAGTAATGCTCATCTGTATCGAGTATATAGACAGCATTAAAGCTGTGAAAATTACCTGCCTGGCGTTTTGCTTGTTCTTATGGCAACCAGATTCTCAAACGATTCAGATCATGCCCAACCCCTAAAGCTATCTTCCCGGTTGGCAACTGCACTGCAGTGATATTTGTAGTCAGACGACCCCCAATCGATGCTTCCCAAGCAATCTTTAATTCCGCACCGACCATTTCAATCCCCGCCAATATGGTATGGGATTGATCGGGCACAACAATCTCGATCTGCCCATCGCCATCAAGATCAGCTGCCAGGGCGCCGTCCAGGTTGCGCGACCCGATCAGGTGCGAGCTGTAGCCGCTCAACTCTGCCTGAATGACTAAACGGTCCTGTTCGACTGCATAAATTTCTATGACGCCACCAATATGCGGGGTGCGAATGACGGCGATTTCCTGGGACCCTCCGGCGATGAATTGCCCAACAGCAAGCTGGTGCCGCCAGCGAAATCCCTGACCTATCGACTCACCGCTGGCGAACAGACTGCCGTCTTCATTGTAAACCACAAGCCGTGCGCCAGAACGGGCGTTGCTCTGGGTGACAATGATTTCGCGGCTGCCATCGCCATCCAGGTCAACCCAGATCGGGGCAATCCCCTCGATGACATCGCCCGGGTCGATCCAGATGACCCGCAAAAAATCCGGGATATCGATGGCATTTACTAGAGTAATCGTTTTAGCTTCGAACTCGTCACCCAGTACGCCGTGCGGGTATTCTGAAGTCGGAGTGGAAAGAAACAGCAGGCGGCCCTCGCCATCCGACAGGATGCGGGCGTCTGGCAAAGCATCAGCTGCCAGGGTATACGCCACCTCCTGCCGGATCAAGCGCAGCTGCCCATGCGCATCGATATACGCCTGAGCGCCATCTTCCAGCAGGATTGCGTTTGTCGCGGCAGACGCATCTGGAGCAGGGGAAATCAGTGCCGTCCGCTCTCCAGCAACCTGAAGAACAGGAGGCATGCCGGCAGGCAGCCTGGAGACATTGGGGGTAATTTCTGAGACTGTATCCCCAACCACCTGGAACATCTGCACCTGCCCATTTTCCAGCGCCGCTGCCCAGATGCTACCTGATGACACGGACGCGGCGACGACCCAAAGCGGCTTGCCCAACAGTGGGATATCGATCGCCTCTACTGGCATCCCACCTGATCCCGTTACAAGGCGATTACCATCCAGGCGCTGGTTGGTGATGGGAATCTCAGAACGCGAGTCTTGTACGGGGTTCGTTTCATTCACAGGAGCAGGTAAGCTCCAGGTAGGTGCTGTGGGAGGCGTGAGAGTTGGGGCAACCTTCACCTCTTGAGTTGGGGTCAACCGAAAGGCGGGCACGGAAGTGCAGCCACCCGCGAGAACCACCAAGATGAATAAGGTGCGCAGAATGGTCGGAAAATACGGCATATGCTCGGGCACTTTAGCAAACTTACACTACGGACTGCCGTAAAGGGGAATCCGCGCGCCGTTGATCACGCCAGCCTCGTCGGAACATAAATACAGGATGGCAGCCGAGATTTCCTGCGGGGTTGTCCATGAGACGGTCTTGGGCGATGGTTGAGTATCTCGCTCGTGCTTTACATCGATGGAGCGAACTCGCAGCACATTGGCTGTCACACCTGTGCCTTTGTATTCCTCAGCCAGTGTGAGCATTAAAGCCTCTTGGGCAGATTTTCCAATTGCATAGGGTGCACCCTTTGCCGGAGGTGCAGCAGCACTGGGGGAAGACACAATGATCATGCGTCCCCAACCATTGGCTGACATATGAGGGCTAAAAGCCTGTGCCAGGTAAAAGGTTATCCACAGATGCTGTTGCAGCATTGTGGAGACATCCTCTAATGAGACCTCCGGCACCAGTTTACCCCCAATCCAGCCACCGACGAAGTGTAAGAGGACGTCGACGCGACCAAACCGTTTTACCACCGCATCCAATACACTTTGGGCGGCTTGAGGCTGGCTCAAGTCTACGGCAATGGAGAGCGTCCGGTCCTGCGCTAAATTCAGATCCTTCTTCAATGCTTCGAGCTTTTCGGCGCTGGAGCTAACCATCACCAATCGCGCTCCAATTTCTGCCAGACTTTGGGCGACCACGCGCCCCAGACCGCCAGTTGCCCCGGTGATCACAAAAACTCGCTCATTCAAATCCATCAATTTACCCTCCATTTAAACCCACCTCTCCCTGATGCAAAGCGCCGATTTGTTCGAACGTCATCCCGTCTACAACCGGGTGATCGATCTGCTCTGAGAAACGAACTTCACCGCCGATGTTCAGCATGTGTCCAGACTTGGTGGCTTTAGTTTTCAAATAAAACCCGTTGTAGAGATTGGGAGGTATGATCAGCGGAATCCGTTCCCCGAGCTTGACACCGAAAGCTGCCAGGTCATTTATTTTCATGGGATTGTTGGTCATCAAGCGCACCGATTTGACTTTTAGAGACATAAGCATGTGCGCGGCTATGCTGTAATCGCGCTCATCGTCCCGGAATCCCAAAGCCAGGTTGGCTTCCACGGTATCATAGCCGTAATCTTGTAAGCCATAGGCGCGGATCTTATTGATCAATCCGATCCCACGTCCCTCCTGGCGCAGGTAAAGCAAAATTCCGTTCTGCATTTGCCCGATCATTTGCAGGGCGGTTTCCAGCTGGTCACGACAGTCACAGCGCAGCGAGCCAATGGCATCTCCGGTGAGACATTCGGAATGCATCCGCACAGGTACATTTTCAGCGCCGGCAACATCTCCGTGCACGAATGCCGCGTGCTCTTTACCATCGCGATTATTATAGAACGCCACCACTTGAAACTTGCCAAAGCGAGACGGCAGTTCGGCGATGGACGCAATCCGCACGCAGACGTGGTCCTTGCCAAAGCCATCGCACTCGTGGGCGCGATTTTCATCTAATAGTTCTTGAATTTGCAGGGGTGTCAGAGACATAGTAATAGTCCTAAATTGCTGCTGTTAATTATTGAGTTTATGGCAACATTCAAGCTAACATAAGGGCAGCTAGTGTTCTGTCAAATGTGATTCTTAATATTGAAAGCGTTTATGACAGAACACTTTAAGCATTGTCCAGGATATCTTGAGACAAATACGAATATTAATTTTCATCCTGGACAATGCACTGGGCACGTTAAACTCCTGATAATAGACACCATCACAGCTCATTTAATTACTTCAGCGCTTTATCAAATCCAAAAGAATCCCACTTATCAGACAAGTTGTTCTCCAAGAGATCTAACCTGCGCTACTGCCTGATAGTTTTTCAGGCAGAATGAATCGATCGCAAGATGGCAAGAAGGTCCTGCACAGATGGACGGTCGGTCGGATCATAGCTGCGATAAGCCAGATGGATTTTACCCAAGGAATCGATGATGAAATCACCACCTAATTGTGCTGAGTCGCCTTGTATGCCACGCCACTTGCGACCAGCAGCCAGCAGCTTCACATAAGTCCATAAGGTGCGTAAATTCCATGACCGTAATAGTGAACGCTCCAGACCGTACGCCTGATAGACTTTTTTCTCGGGATCTAATAGCAGGTGAAAAGGAGAGCAGGTTTCCTCAAGCCATTTCTGCGCACCCAACAAGGATCCGAAGGTAATGATCAAGACGCGTGTATTCGTCTGATCGAGCTCATCCAGGTTCTGGCACAACTGTGCCACATGCTCGCGGCAGGGCAGTCAACCGAGATGGCGCAGAAAAATCAATAAAACACTGCGATGATCTTGTAGACTCTGATACAAGGAAACAGGCTGACCTTCTAAGGTTTGGAGCATAAAGTCAGGTGCGGCATCACCATATTGCATAGAGGATAATCCTTTGATTAGTGCTTGGTGCGGTTGTGCTCCGCCATCAGGTCATTCAAAACCTGCGGCAACGTATCAGGGTCGTCCACGATCCAGCGTGCATCTAATAGGTGGCTGCTGTGTAGAGCCTGACGGGTAAAAGGGGTCGTTACTGCGATCACCCACATCCCGGCTGCCTGGGCGGCTTTTACCCCGCTCGGAGAGTCCTCAATCACCAGACATTCCTCAACCGGAACAGCCAACTCTTCAGCCACCAGGTGATAGATTTCGGGATCGGGTTTGCCGTGTTCGACATCCTCCCGGCTGGCGACAAAGTCAAAAGCCCCTTCCAGGTCAAGGATTTTCAACACACGCTGGACCTGTTCGCAGTAAGACATGGTGGCTAGACCCAGCAGGCACTTGGCATTCCGGGCTGCCTGGAGAAGCGCGATATTGTGCTGCCACTGGT
>JACUUU010000021.1 GCA_014859065.1 Anaerolineales bacterium | reverse complement strand
GTTCAAGAGAAGATCCACGACATCCACCCATTTTTAGATAGGTTATATCCAATAGCAATTGTGGAGAATGACCATTTCTTGATCTATGACATCGAACCAAAAACCAATCAATATGGTTTTATCAAGAAAGCAGCTACACCAATGCTAGTTCCTCAGGGCGTTCGAGCAGCTTTCCAGTTAGAGAGTTACCATGGTCGCATGGCTTGCGTCGTTACTGGAGAAGTTTTCGATGAAGAGGATGGCTATGTGACCATCTTTCATGAGTTCATCCATTGCCAGCAATCCGAACTCTGCGAACAAGAACTAAAACAGAAACTGGAAATTGCGCGTAAAGCCCAGGCAGCCAATGATATTATGTGGGAGATCAACCATCCTTTTCCATATACTACGGCTGATTTTGTTGAGATTTACCAGGCTTTTCTGGCAACACATGAGCTGCCCGAAATTGAGCGTATTCGCCACAAGTTGAATGCCATTCTCAATCCTGAAGATTATGAGTACATGGTCTGGCAAGAATGGAAAGAAGGATTTGCTCGATTCATCGAAAACCAAATCAGAAACAGGTTGGGGCTGCCAGAAAACCATCGTGGCAGAGAACAGCCCTTCAATCGGGTGGTCTTCTATGCAGGCGGAGACCACTATATCAAAGTACTGAGCATGCACGAGATTGATTTAATTATCCAGATCGAAACCTTGTTTGATCGAATGTTCGCGGGTTAAGATAGCGTTTGGGAAAGAGGATAACCAGTAAAAGACAGGACAAGCAGATAAAACCCATTCAACTTATAAATTCTTGACCAGAACAATTTAAACTTTGTCCAGAAATCCAAGAACCATGCATGCGAAAATAGTATCTGCCTGGAAAAAGCACTAGTATAATAGATAGTAGCAAGTTTTGATTTTTTACCTTTAACTCTTTGTCAATGCGTTTACGCATTTTGGATATATGAATTCGTCACTGAAAATGAAAAACTAAAGTTAAAATCCAACTCATGAGTAGAGAAATTACCATTTCAAAAACGTACACAAAAGTAAATATTCTCAATCAGAAAAACGATTTTTCCTATTGGCAAGGTCAATCCTATCAGGTTCGATTGGCAGCTTTGGAACAAATCCGGTGTGAGTATCACCAATGGAGATACGGTGCTGAACCAAGACTTCAAAGAGTTTATTCAATCATTAAACGATAACCAGGTCCACTACCTGGTGATTGGGGGCTACGCAGTTGCTTTACATGGTCATCCACGGTACACCAAAGATATGGATGTGTGGATTGAAACGAATCCAGAAAACGCTGCCCAGATCGTCAAAGCACTGGAGCAATTTGGCTTCGGATCACTTGGATTGAAGGCTGATGATTTCCTTATTCCGGACCAGATTATCCAGTTAGGCTATGCGCCTAATCGCATTGATCTAATAACAACCCTCCAAGGAATTGAATTTGAAAATTGTTATGCCTCCCGTGTGGAAGTAGAGATTGATGACATCACTGTGAACTTCATTGATCTAGAAAACCTCAAACGGAATAAAAAAGCAACCGGTCGTCATCAAGACCTGGCAGATCTTGAAAATCTAGAATGACGGTATTTTTTCAGTAACCCTGGCAGCCTGGACCTAAAAGCATTAAGTCGACACCACCAGAACACCCGATCCAACGTATATTTCAGGCAGAGTTGAATATCCGCAGATATATTTAGCAACCAGCCCGTACCCGTGAAAGACAAATCGTTTATCTTGCACCGACGATAAGCACCTTATTTCCAGCCTTGACCTTTGCAGACCGGTAAAGTGTTTGATAGGCAACGATGTAATTCAGGTTCCTGTTAGTTACCACATTTTGCGACCACCATAGGGTGAGCAGATGTTCATATGGATATTCACCTAATAACTTGCCGCCTAACGGTTCCCTCTTCACCTGCACAGCTGGAGCGCAGCATAGCAGCGTCAGGTGCAAGTGCGGGTTGGGCGGCTTTTTAGGACAGAAGTCACCAACACACGGAAAACGATAGGGTTTCTCATTAAGCCGAAACCTCCAACAACCGACCGGTGTCAACGTTGTAGATGAAGCCACGCACCAGAATGCTTTCGGGTATCCAAGGGTGCGATCTTAGCTCGCGCATCTGTTGGCGTACGTTTTCCTCCAAATCGGTGAAGGCATAGAAACGGGTAGGAGTGACGGGCGCCTCCCCAGTTTCCCGCCGCAGCTTTGCCGCCAGTTCCTCGTCCTTGAAGGTGAGCATAGCGCATTCTGTGTGGTTGATGATCATGACCTCCTGGGTGCCCGCAATTTGGCAGGAGACGACCAGCGAACGCAGCACATCTTCGGTCACGATGCCTCCCGCGTTCCGAATAATGTGAGCATCTCCCAGCTCCAAGCCCAACAGTTTCGATAAGTGGAGTCGCGAGTCCATGCAGGTAACCACCGCAAGCCTGAGACGGGTCGGGTTGCCCGGCAGTCCCCCTTGGTTGAAGCCATCAGCGTACCTCTGGTTCGAGTCCAGCACCTTATCGATTGCGCTCATGCGATACTCCCCTCCAGAAAATAAATGATTTTTGCGCGCGACTGACCCACGTGAGGCAGATGACGCTCAACGCCAGCAGCAAGCCGCGCGACCTATGAGCCCCAGCTGCATGACATTGTTAGACGGCGAGCTTTAGGATGCCATGAAATACCCGGACATTCATGGCTTGGTTGCCGTAATTATAATCCCAGGTACCCGAAACTCCACAGCACCGTCGGCGGTTAGGTACGGCTGCAGCACTTCTTCCGCTTCGCGAACCACTGCTTCGATCGTCGGCTCGTCCAGATGAATCTGAGCAAGAGGGAACCACCCCTTTACGTCTGCCAGAACCATGTTCCTGACATTAGAAAAGCGCGCCATTCCCTCATAGCTTGTAATCACGGCATTGCTGATACCAACAGCGGCAAAGCGTGAAGCAAGCACATCTGTTTCCCCCATCGAGAAGGGAAAACGAAGCGCAGCGCCCACCCTCTCATCGACCACGCGCGCGTACATGTCAGCCATAGCGGCATAAGCCGAGGAGTTGTCGAGAGAATCAAACACTGCCACCGCCAAATTGCCTCTCGATTTCAACACACGCATCATCTCCTGAAGCGCAGTCTCTGGGTTTGAAAAGAGCATCAGTCCGAATTGGCAGATGACCGCATCGAATACTTCATCTTCATAGGGCAGCGCCTCAGCCGAACCTTTGCGCCAGTCAATATCGGGTGAGATCCGCTTTGCTGCAGCCACCATGCCTGGGTTGATGTCTACTCCCGAGACCCATCCCCCCGCACCTGTGCGCTCGGCAACAGTACGGGCAAGTATGCCTGTGCCACAGGCAACGTCCAGCACGTGTTGGTCAGGTTGGATTTCGGCTGCATCCGCTAACCGATGTGCCCATTCCTCAAATAATGCCGGTACAAGTAGCCGTTCGTAAGTTTCCGCTACCTTCTCAAGCTCTTGAATGCTCAGTTCACTCATGGTAAGTCTCCTTTGCAGTCTAATGGACAAGTTTGGTCTCAGTTCCGGGTGGGCAAGACCATCATCATGACCAATTATACCTACTTTGTCAATTTACCATGATACAACCTTCAGCGATAATTGCTGTCTGCCTCAGCGAATATTGGGTTGCACACGAATAACCGCACCAGCTATGCACAATCATCTCATCCTTTGTTATCCACACCCACCGCCTGCAGTTTATCTTTGAAAATGCAGAACACATCCTCAATCTCATGCGGGGGAGGTTGCTGGAGCTCCCCAGGTAACTGCGACACCTCGAGTGTCCTAGTTTCGCCCTGGAATCCCAAAGCTCGTGTGCCTCTCCGTGTACCTGCATGCAGGTACATCTTTGTCGGCAGCAAACCCAACTTGGCACCGATACGTAAACTGGTGTCATAGATGTAGAGTTCGCCGATGCCATGGATTCCTCCAACCCTGCTCTCAATCAGCAAAAACAATTCATCGAAGCTGTTCGACTGCGCGAGTGTATTTGAATTAACCAAAAAAACCTGCCGTGCTTCTGCGATCAAATCCACAGCGAATTATCGCTCTTCATTTCAAAATGACATAGAAGGAGATTGCTTCAACCTGCAAAGAACGCCGGTTTCGCAATGACATCAATTTCATAAGGAGTAACTCCATACCACCAGTGATCTTCATTCTGGATTGGCATTTTGTGTCATTTGAAGCACCTTTTGAGGCGCAGGAACTCTGCGGCGATGGTTACCTCAGCATCTTGACTGGCAGCTCGAATAACCTGAGATGGTTTTAACTCCCCATGGTTCTAGAAGCGCTTCACTTAGACGTTCAGCGCGACACGTATTGGGAAAATGTTCACCTGCAATGGCAATTCTTTACTTTGCGTTCCAGACGCCATTCGCTTGCCCCCACCTGCACAGGGTGTCGTCCTGAAGCGCTTACCAACGTTCTTGGTTGGTTGGCGCTGAAGGACCTCTGCGGCGATGGTTACCTCAGCACCCTTACAGGCAGCTCGATTAACCTACATTGGTAGTAACACCCCGTGCTATTAGCTGCCCTCTGCCTTCCCCTCCCCCATAAGCGTAGTTTTCGAAATTGGGGCTGGGGTGGGGGCGCATTTATCTCACCATACCTCCACACAGTCAATTGAGTCACTCGTAAGCACCTCCAACGACTTCCGCTTCACCCACGCAGCTGGAGTGAAGCGGCGAAGCTGTCAGGCGGAAGCGCACGTTAGCTGCTGCTAGCGGTTGTTCAGATTGTATGGCACTTCAAAAAATGTGTCACTACCAATTATGTGCTCTATAGCTGCTCTGTCCTTGCGTGAAGCATACCAAAAAGTGATGTCTGCCTTTTGTTCCGTTCCGCAAGTTTTGACTTCAACGCCGACCAAACCGGGATTTACCGCTTCAATCTGCTGGATAATATCTTGTTGCTCCTCAATAATCCTTTCTACTTCGGAGACAGGAGGTAGCTGCTCGCAAGGTAGGTAATGATACCGATTGTCGTAAAGCACATTATCAACCCATCGTCTCATCCTATTGGTTTGAGTTGCGAGCAGCAAGACACCCACACAGGAAAGCATCACCATAGAGAATATGGAAATGACCACCAGGATGCCCCATTTGTTATTCATCGAACGTTCTCCTGTGCAATCCGAAAAGGCATTTTCTGTACTTCGAGCTGGATGACCTGTCCTGTCTTCTGGAAAACAGGAGCCTTTCTAGTGCATAGCATGCCACATGACAGCATATCTAGCGGTATACAGGCTTAACAAGTATTATACACTCATCTCAGTAAGCTCCCGCCGAAAAAAGTCTCCCTGACCAGTTCTGTGATCAGCTGCGGTCGAAGAATTACACCTGCCGGATTGAGAAATCGTTCCTCTATGGGCTCAAACAAAGCACGGGCGTGTTAATCACTCTTAAGAAACTTGGATAATTAGAACTGAGGCAATCTAAAACAATGGTGGAAACTGCGTCGCTTTGCTTAGCCCAAAGTTCGGCTCGCAGCGACATGCGAGGGTTTCTTTTGGATTGAAGAGCGCATGGCGCTGTGGAGTTACCCGCAAGTTCAGCGCTCGAAGACTGCATTTACTGTCATACCCCAGCGCAGGCGCGGGTCTGTTTCGTTCAAGCGGATATGCACGGTAAAGAGAACATCACCGATACGCTCCGTAAATATCTGGTCGATGCTCTCAACCGTGCCGGAGAGGTCGAGCTCGGGCAGCGCGTCCGGTTTCACTCGCACCACCTGACCGATCCTCACGTTTACTACATCCAGCTCGGTCAGATCCCTGGTCTCGACCATCCAACCAGAATAATCAGCCAGCGTTATAACCGGTTGGCCAGCCATCAGGTTTTGACCCGCATAAAGATCCGCCAATTGTGCAATGCTTCCTTTATAAGGAGCGATCAGGTTGGCATTGTCCAAAGCGCGTTGGGCTGCAGCCAATTGATCTTCGGCAAACACCACCCGGACTTCTGCCAGTGCCAGCCTGTCTGGGTCGACCCCATCTTGTTGTTTATTGAACTCAAGCTGAGCATGATCCAGACTAGCGGTAGCCAGATCCACATTTGCGTGGGCTTGATCGAGCTGGTTCTGCAGCCTGTCTCGTTCATACACCGCGTTCTCATACTCACGCCGCGCATCTTCGTAGGCTGCCTGCGCCTCAACTCGAGTGGCATCGTCGGGATCAAGATCTTGATACTGGTCCAGCTCCTCTTTTGCCTCATCGAGTTCTCCTTCGGCTTCTTCCAGTTCGATCGTCCGCTCGTCAAGCTGCTGCCGGAAATCCTCGGTATCCAGGTTGGTAAGAATGTGCTTCGCTTCAGTGAGGGCTGTGCGCGCTTCAACTAGAGCCTGCCCAGCTTGTTCGCGTGACAGGGTCGCGGTTTCATGCAGCCTATCCAGTTCCTGTTGAGCAGCCTGCAATTCCAACTTTGCCTGGCTGAGAGCCGCTTCCAACAGCTCGAGCTCCCCCAATATTGCCACTACATCTCCCTGATCCACCAGTTCTCCTTCGCTGACAAACACCTCACCCAACACACCCCCGCTCTTGAAACTGAGCGCATCGTAGCGCAAAGGCACCAGCCGGCCTTCTGCACTTACCGAACTAGGCTGTGTGACGACCGGCACTGGCGTTGGTTCACTGGCCTCCGATCCCCACGGAATTGAACTGCAAGCTCCCGAGAGCAGGATCATACCCACCATCAAGCCCGCCAGGATAAAACATTTCTCTCGAAGGATATTCATAGCTCTCTCCATAAGAATTTCATTTTTCTCATGCAAAATTCCAAATCCCCTGTTGACGATCTATTCATACGCTAATACTTCCCGGATGGTCAGCTTCGAGGCGTTGTAGGCTGGGACCACACTGGCAAGCACCGAGAGCAGCAGCACCAGGCCTAACCAGACAAGGTTTCCCAAGAAGGTGAACGCCAACGCTGCATCCCGATCAAAGATGATTTGAAACATCACATCCGCCAGTTGTTTGCTGAGCGGCAGCGCCACCAAACAGGAAAGCATCCATGAAAGCAACCCGATCAAGACACCTTCCAGTAGCACAATGGTGATTATCGCCCGGTTCGAGCCGCCAATGGCGCGCATCACTCCGATTTCACGCGTGCGTTCCATCACATTCAGGCTCATGGTTCCCATCAGACCAATGCTGCCAACAGACGCCAGCAGAAACGACATAATGAGCAGGAAAGTGGTCAGGATATTGAGCCCTTCCGAGGTCATTTCCTGCAAGGATCTGCCAGCGCTCACGCTATTGATTTTGTACCCCCGCTCAGTGAGATGCGTTTCAATCTGGCGCGCCAGTTCTTCCTGCTCTTCCAGATTGAGGAACTCGCCATCCGCCACAATCCGGTAGGAGACAGCCCGTCCAATCCCACCGGTCTCCCGGGCGAGTGTCTCGAAATTAACATAAGCAAACAAACCGCTGCTCCTGCCAGCAAATTGGAAGAAACCAACAACCACCCAATCTGTCTCTTTCAGGCCAATCTTCAGGCGCAGAGTATCTCCGATTTTAAATGCCGGGTAAGTTTCGAGAAAGAGTTCGTTGAGCGTGATGGCGTTGTAGTCATCAGGATGCAACCAGCGTCCTTCCAGCAGAATTGGCACAATCAATTCACTCTCAGCCGGTGGAGCCACCAGTTGCAGGGTCTCGCCTGTTTTCCCGTCCTCCAGCACCAGGTTGGCAAGGGCGACGCTCCAGCCCTCAACTTCCTGCACACCTGGCACCTGCTCCACATCTCGCCTTACGCGCTCGACGCGATAGGGTTGGTCCAGGTTCAGGTTCACATCAGCTAAAAAGTAATGTCCAAGGCGGTCAACGTAACTATCGATCGAGTTGCGCACGTTAAGGGTGGCGATAAAGGTCGCGCCACCCAGAGTCAGTGTTATCAGGGTTAGCACCAGTCGCAATCGCTTGCGGAGCGTATTGCGCAAGGAGATCAGCACCGGTCGCGAAAGTCCACGGATTTTCGCCAATTGAGTGTGGAAGAAACCATGGTTTTCTAACTGCACAGGTGCTGTCCCACTGAGTGCTTCTCGTACTGAAATCCGCGTTCCCTGCAAGATAGGTATGCTGCCTGCCACCTGTGGGACCAGCAGTGCAATGATCACCTGCAGCATAATTGCTGTTGGAACCGGCTGGAAGGCTTCTAATTGGAAATTTATCCTCTCAGACAGGTATTCCAGGAGCAAAAAAGAAGCCTGGTTCGAAAGCGGAATGGCAATCGCCAGGGCAATCAGGCTGAATACCAGGATCAGCACCATATACAGGCTGATGATCTGTCGCCGGCTGGCGCCTAAAGTCTTCATTACTCCGATTTGCTGCATCTGTTGGTTGAGTAAAGCTGACAGCGTATTGGTGATCAAGAAACCGCTCAAGAAAACAACCAGAAATCCCAACAGGAACATCACTGCTGCCATAGCATCCACGTAGGAAACATTGGGATGCTCGCTGCTGAGACGCACCACGGAACCGCTGGTCAGGTAACCATTTTGGTGAAATTCATCGATCAGGATATCTGCCACGCTGCGGATCGCTTCCCGGTCTTCCTGCGTCTGGTCAACTGTCGCATACAGGGTATTTAATCCATGCGGCTGCTCGAGCCAGGCCAGAGTATCCGCAGTCACATATCCCTGGATGTCCGCTAGAAAGAAACCACCTTCACCGCTGCTGGAACCAATCGTCTGGTCTTGGACGATGGCGACAACCGGCAATCCTCGGATGTTCCCGGAAGGCAGCTTGATCTCCACCTCGTCTCCCAGGTGCGCCCCGGTATCAGCAATTTTATTGACATCCAGCGCGATCTGTCGATTATCGGGCGGCCAGGAACCTTCGATCAAGCGAACCTGGTTGATCGTTTCTTCAACCCCACCATTAAAGTCCTGGGCTTTGATGCTGATAGGCTTCCAATTACCAGCGACGGTCCACACTTGCAATCTTGTGTTCCATGCCCCTTCTGCGTCTTTGACCTGTGGCATGCGGCGAATATATTGGACAAATTCCTCATTAAAAATGGAAGCCCGTATCTGGATATTGGCTGGATTTAGAGCTTGGTAGCCTGTACGGATATCTTCTGACAATATCAGATAAGTGGTGGTTATCATGCCAATGGCGAACAAACCAACCGCGATGGAAGCGATTACCAGCAGCGACCGGATCAGATGGCTGGTTAGATCGCTGAAGACCTTATTCCAGCGTGGGCGCATCACTTCTGCCTCCAACGGCAGAACAATCCTCGCAGCCAGGAAAATCTTTTTCTGCGTTGGGGAGAAGGCGCACTGGCTCCTCTATAATCGGTGGAGAGCAGGGGTATGACCTTTTCTCGTGGCAATGCCAGCAGCTGCGCACCTTGATCACCGCCGCACAGTTCACGTCGCATAGAGAGCAGGTCGATCAGGCTTCCACTTTTCTGATAGCTGACCTGCTTATCCTTCCCAGTGACCAATTCACCACGTACCAGCAGGTAAACGGGGGGTGACTGCCCGGTTTTCCTCTCTAAAGCTACCCCAGGTGGCAAGTGCACTTCCACAGCTTGCTTACTCAGCGAGACCAGTTCGGGATGAGGCGCATCTGGAAAAGCAGCTACTAACCATTCGTTCGCCAGTTCACCGTCTGAAATCAGCAGCATTCGATTCGCACGCGCCGCCAGTGCGCGATCATGGGTCACTAACAAAATGGTCTTCCCCTGATCGGCCAGCTCTTCGAATATCTGCATAACCTGTTCGGCTGTATGCGTGTCGAGATTACCGGTGGGTTCATCAGCGATCAATATGGGCGGGTCATTTGCCAGGGCACGCGCCACAGCCACACTTTGCTGCTCTCCGCCCGAAACTGCCTCAGGAAGTTTGTGTGCTACCTTTTCCAAACCCACCCGGCGCAGCAGTTCTAACGCGCGCTGCTCCCGGCTGGCAGGTGCATAGATGTTGCAGAAATCCATCGGCAGCATCACGTTTTCGATCAGCGTCAGCATCGGAAGGAGCTGAAAAAATTGAAAGACAATCCCCAGGTTCTTACCACGCCATACCGCCATGGCACTCTCGGGCATTTTGTGAATATTCAGGTTGCCTATTTCAACTGTTCCCGAGCTAGGGTGATCGATACCGGTGATCATATTGATCAGGGTGGATTTCCCACTCCCCGAACGCCCGACCACGCTCACAAGCTGACCTTGATGGACATCAATATTGATATCTTTCAGTACAGTCGCCTCGCCGGCTGCAGTTTTGAAAGTCTTGGTGATCCCCCGCATGCGGATGATTGGGCTCCCAGGTGCATCATGTTTGACGGGCATCTCAAAGCGGTTAGCCGCCATGCTCGCTCACCTCGCCGTCCACAATTTGCAGCGTGCGGGCAACACGCCGCGCTAATCCCTGGTCATGAGTAACCATCAGGATGGTTTTCCCCTGACGTACCAGCTCTCCAAAGATATTAAAGATCGATTCTGCCGTGAGCGAATCGAGTCTCCCGGTCGGTTCATCCGCTATGATGATGGCAGGATCGTTCGCCAGCGCGCGAGCAATCGCCACACGCTGCTGCTCCCCACCCGAGATCTCAGCTGGACGTTTACGGGCATGTTGCTCCAGACCTACCTGGCGCAGTAAATCCATGGCACGCTCTCGGCTCTCCCGCCTACGATACCGGTTACAGAAATCCATCGGCAGCAAAACGTTATCGAGCAACGATAGACCTGGCAAAAGGTGAAAGGACTGGTAGATGATACCCATACTTCGCCCCCGCCACTGAGATAGCTGCGTTTCATTCATCTGGCGCAGATGCGCGCCGTTTACCACAACTTCACCGCTCGTGGCATGGTCTACCCCGGTAATCATGTTGACCAGCGTCGTTTTGCCTGCTCCCGACTTGCCCACCACCGCCACAAACTCGCCTGGCAAGATCTCGATCGTGATGTCTTTGAGGGCGCGGAATGGACCAGCCGGAGTAGAATAATCCTTGTATACGCGCCAGAGCCGGATCAGTGAGGTGGGGGCATCTGTTCTGGGAGGGTTAGAATCAACCGGTATCTTGGAAACCATCAAATACACTCAAAAAAGCTCAAACACCAATGCTTTGATTTATGAACATTTCGTAATAAAATATACACACTGTTCATCAACTAGACGTTTCCGATTATAATCACCAGCTTAAGCCTGTCAAGCCTTAGTTCCACCCCCTTGTCCATTATTAGACAGATGTGCAGGAGTTTAGTATGAGTAATCAGGACAGCAAAATGGACCGCCGGGTGAACCGCACCCGCCGACAGCTTCGCAATTCACTGATGTCCCTCATCCTTGAGCGTGGGTATAACGCGGTGACCATTGAAGATATTACCGAACGAGCCGACCTGGGACGAACCACCTTTTACCTTCATTTTCGCGACAAAGAAGACCTGCTGATGGAAAGCCTGGAGCAAATTGCCCAGGACCTGAAAACTCAGGTGGAACAGACTGGAAACCTGAACATAGAAGATGGGCGCACCTGGATAAACCCGGTTGCCGTCGTCTTTCAACACGTTGAAGAGAACCGCGACCTGTACCGGATTATCCTCAAAGGCGAAGGCAGCAGCAAAGCCGCCAGTCGCATTCGCGACATCATTGAAGAATCAGCCACGGACTATTTTGCCCGGCACATGAGCGGGATTATGAGCAATCCGCCTGAGGTGCCCAGGAGCCTGGTGGCTGGTTACTTCGCCGCTGCCATGATGGGTTTCGTCATGTTATGGCTCGAGAAGGAGCTGCCGTATGGGGGGGACGAAGCAGCTGACCTGTTTGTGAAATTGTTTTTCCGAGGCGCGGCAAACGTGCTTAACCTGACGATTGAGGTTTAGTTGAATCCCTCAATACACAAAACAAACCAGCTTCACACCCACATTAGAATCGCAATATAATTGATGTAATTTGCATTTTGAATCAAAGATCCCAGAGAAAAGAGATACTTAATGCTGAAATACATCCTGGGTGCATTCTTTATCCTGCATGGCCTGGTACACCTACTCTATTTTGGACAAAGCCACAGGCTGTTCGAGCTGCGACCAGGAATGGCATGGCCGGATGGTTCCTGGATACTCTCAAAGCTGCTCGGTGATGACACAACCAGATTGATAGCCAGCATTTCCCTGGTCCTGGCTGCCCTTGGTTTTTTTGTTAGCGGATCAGGTTTCCTGTTTCAGCAGCCCTGGTGGCGTCCGCTGGTTGTGGGTATATCTATCTTCTCCTCGGCTGCCTACATTATCCTGTGGGACGGAAAACTCCAAAACTTCGCTGATAAAGGTTTCGTCGCTATCCTGATCAACCTGGCAATCCTGGTCGCGCTGCTCGTATTTAACTGGCCAGAATTTGAGTCTTAGTGGAAATATCATATGAGGCCAAAAATATGGGCATTTCAGAGGTGAACAACTCCCATTCAAGCGCAAAAGTTATAGACAGGCTGAAGCAAGCTGGTTACCTTCATGCGTAACCAAAAGCAAATGCTCTGTCACATGAGCCTGGTCTTAACCTTGGTCCTATTGACCTTTGTGGTCCCTGGTGCTAACTGGCTTGCCGGCAAACTGCCATTAACGTCATCCTTCAATGGGTTGGCTGGCAGTCTCCTGATTATTTTATCCGTCTACGTCTGGCACACGAAAACCAAGGCGTTCACATTCTTATCTCCTATCCCTTCCTGGAACACGTTTTCCTTTCTTGGCGGAATAGTTGTCCTGGGGCTGCTGATCATCAACATCCTTAACCAGCCAGTGGCAGGCATCACCGGCTTGCCCAGGTCACCTGCTCAAGTGATCGATGTCATCCTGCTTGGCTCCATCGCAGAAGAGCTGATTTTTCGGGGTGTGATCTGGTCTATACTTACAAGGCTCTCCCAGAAAAACAGCTGGATCATAACCCTCGTGGGGACATCCTTGTTGTTTGGCGTAATGCACTTTGGATACTGGGCACAATCGGGCTGGATTTTCCAGCCTGAGGCGGTTTTTCACGTCATCTCAATGGTGTTCGCCGGCGCTTTTTATGGTGCCGTCCGGCTGGCTTCGCGCTGCCTGGCTGCCCCGGTTGTCGTTCACATGCTGGCAAATGCCATCATCCTGTTGACTCAATAAAAACCAGGATGCTCAACGAACCCACCTGTCCCTCGGTTGGTTCCCAAAGCACACCCTGCGAGGAAATGCACATCATCAATACCATCGCCAATGACGAAGCAGATCGCATTTATGTCTTTTCCCAAGCTACCAGTCAAACGAGATCCCTTTCATCTGACTTACTACCAGTTTCGCCACACCCTGTTCCAAAAATTTCTCTATCAAAACCTGGATGACTTAAAGCGCTCCTGACTTCAACAGACCACCATTGACGCCTTGGTGAGGTTGCTAACCCTAGATTAAAAGGACACCTTCCAAATAAATATATGCTGGCATTCTCCAGCCTGATCCTATTTCTGGTGCTGCCTCAAGGGGGTATCCCCTTAATTACCATGCTGATTATTTTGCCAGTTATCTCTACATTCTGGTTGTTTGGCAGCTAAGTTAGAGCCGCATAATAGCAGTAGATGGGTCCGTAAGGTTACACATCGGAATTCGATTGACCGATATCATCCAAGACGATCATCTCGGACTTGCTTTCTGCTTGCATTTTTCTGTGCAGATAAGTACAATAAGCTTGAGTACTTCATGGAACAAACGGGTTAGGTGTGGGTAAGATTCTGAAAGGGAAAAATATTAGCAAGGAGCCAATTTCTTACTGTTTAGCATGCCCACTCCAGCACATGAGCAAAACCCGGCTACACTGAAATTTCAATAATCTCCCTGAGCACGTGCAGAATGAAGTGCTACAGTGTTTGATAGCATTCAACAGGTGTGAAAACTTGTTGAATAAATAAGATCTTTTGATCGATAAAAGGAGGTGTAACCAAATCACAAGTTAATACCTTCGAAATAATCCAGACTCAAATAAATTAAACTAATTTGGAGGAGTAAACATGAATCGAAAATCAACCCTACAACTGCTGTTTGTTTTATTCGCCATGGCTCTGGTAATGGTTGCCTGCCAGCCAGCGGAAGAAACACCAGATGTGGAAGAACCGACTGAAGTAGCCGAAGAACCATTCCGTGTGGCCTTCGTATACGTTGCCCCAATCGGAGACCTGGGTTGGACCTGGGCGCATGAACAGGGCCGCCTGGCTGTTGAACGGGAATTTGGCAACCGAGTCGAAACTTCTTATATCGAGAATGTGGAGGAAGGGCCAGATTCCGAGCGGGTAATCCGGGATTACGCGGAAAGTGGATATGACCTGATTATCACCACATCGTTTGGCTATATGGATCCCACCATTGAAGTTGCCAGCGAATTTCCGGAAAAATGGTTCGTCCATATCTCCGGTTACAAAACAGCAGACAACGTGTCCACTGTGTTTGGTCGCATTTACCAGCCTCGTTACCTATCAGGACTGGTAGCCGGGGCTGCTACTGAAAGCAACATCATTGGCTATGTTGCTGCCTTCCCCATCCCTGAAGTGATCCGCGGTATCAATGCCTTCGCTCTCGGCGTGCGGGAAGTAAATCCGGACGCTGAAGTGCGCGTCGTTTGGACCAATACCTGGTATGGACCTCCGGAGGAGAAGGAGGCTGCCACAGCCCTGCTGGCGGTCGGTGCAGATGTGATTGCCCAACATCAAGACACAACCGAACCGCAAAAAGCGGCTGCTGACGCCGGACACCTTTCTATCAGCTACAACTCACCCATGTTGGATATTGTCGGCGATTCGGTGCTAACCGGACCCGTTTGGGATTGGGGGATCAAATATATCGACATTGTCAACCGCATTCTGGCTGGCACATATACCAGCGAATCTTTCTGGGGCAGTATGAACGATGACGTCGTCGATCTGGCACCCTTCTCAAACCGTGTTCCCCAAGATATCCAGCAGGTAGTTGCAGAAAAAGAACAGCTCATCCGTTCGGGAGATTGGGATGTATTCTGCGGGCCAGTCATTGGTGCCAACGGTAACCTGGTCGTAGAAGAAGGAAAATGCCTGACCGACGAGGAAATGCTGAGCATGGATTACTTCGTTGAAGGTGTTGTTGGTGAAGCTCCAGCTCAAGCTCCAACGGGACTAGGTGAATAGAACCTATAAAGTTTGAAATTTATTGGCTTTATTCCATAGAGCTAATAACCTTTACTTAATCGACGTGAAGTCGAAAAACAAGAGTTCTAAGAGAGCAGTTTGAGACTACAACCTGTCCTTAGGCCTGAATGGTAGCAAGGAACAGTTCGACCGCATTTCCGATTGGGTTTGATAAAGATCGGGATTGCGGTCGGACAGTTTGATTGGCTGTATATCCATCACTCAACAAGTCTGCACGGAGGGAGTATGGCAGAATCGGAACATCCCCTGGCAGTCGCCATGCACGGTATCACCAAACGGTTCCCCGGGGTAATCGCCAACCATCAGGTGGATTTTGAGGTCCGCAGAGGTGAAATCCACGCCTTATTAGGAGAAAATGGGGCTGGTAAGAGCACGTTGATGAGCGTCCTGTGTGGTCTATATCAGCCCGATGAAGGTGTGGTTTACCTGGCTAAATCTGGTAACGGTGCGCTCGAGAGAGTAAACATTGATTCCCCGGCTGCAGCTATTAAAGCCGGAATTGGCATGGTACATCAGCATTTCATGCTGGTTTCCCCCCAAACTGTAACTGAAAACATCATCCTGGGGCTGAAAGGAATCCCTTTTGCACCCAATCTTCGCCGTTTAGAAGCTGATATCGACGCATTGGGGAAACAATACCACATGCCTGTAGATCCACGAGCGGCAATCTGGCAGCTGTCAGTGGGAGAACAACAAAGGGTTGAGATCCTCAAACTCCTTTACCGCGGGGCTGACATTTTGATCTTAGATGAGCCAACCGCCGTGCTCACACCTCAGGAATCGCGCGAATTAGCCCACATTCTGCGTAACATGGCTAACGAAGGAAAATCAATCGTCTTTATTAGCCATAAACTCGACGAAGTGATCGCTTATTCTGACCGGGTAACTGTTTTACGCGATGGCAAGAATGTAGCCACCCACGATATCTACAAGACAGATAAAGCCAGTCTGGCAAAAGAAATGGTTGGACGTGAGGTCCTCTTCCGGGTGGCAAAGCAGGCGGTGCAGCCAGGTTCAAAGGTCCTGGAGCTGCAGGATGTCAGCGTACTAAACGACAAGGGTTTGCCAGCCTTGAAGGGAATAAGCCTGGATATAAAAAGCAAGGAGATCCTGGGGATTGCTGGAGTGGCTGGCAATGGGCAGCGAGAGCTGGCAGAGGTCGTGACCGGTCTACGTCCCACTACCGCAGGTCACATTTTCCTGAAAGGCAAGGACCTCACCAACCAACCGCCGTTGCGTTTCATAAAACAAGGTGTCGCCCATGTGCCTAGCGACCGCCTGGGTATGGGGTTAGTAGGAAACTTGCCAGTCAGCGATAATCTTATAATGAAAGCGTATCGCCAACCCCCGATCACTTCTGGGCTGCTGCTTGTACCAAAAGCTATCGTCCGCTTCGCCAAAGAACTGGTGAAGAACTTTCAGGTGGCAACCCCCACTATTGACACACCTGCTCGCTTGTTGTCTGGTGGAAATCAGCAAAAAGCTATTCTGGCGCGCGAGATTGCTACGGATGAACTGCTAACAGGTAGCATGCCAGTATTGTTGGTTGCTGACCACCCCACCCGTGGTCTGGACGTTGGGGCGATCGAGACGGTCCGCAAGACATTATTGGAACAGCAAAGGCAGGGGACTGCAATCTTGTTTATCTCTGAAGATCTGGACGAATTGTTGGCTGTTAGCGATCGGATTGCCGTGCTGCACGGAGGGGAAATTATGGGTGTGGTTGAACCAGCCAACGTGACATTGGATGAGTTGGGTCTGATGATGGCGGGAGAAATGAAATCATGATGCCATTTACATTGAAACTAGAAAAAAGATTAAAAGTCTCCCGGTCGGCTACCTTTTTGGTGCCAGTCGTCTCTATCCTGCTGGCTTTGGTCTTTGGAGCCATATTGTTGAATCTGGTTGGAGCCAATCCCTGGAACACCTATCAAGCCATGCTGGATGGGGCCTTTGGCACGCCCGCTCTCTGGCAGCAGGGTCGCTACCATAACATTATTGAAACACTGGTCAAGGCAACGCCGCTGATGCTGGCTGGGCTGGCTGTGGCAGTAGCCTTCCGCATGCGCTTCTGGAACATCGGGGCTGAAGGCCAGTTAGTCATGGGCGGTGTCGCAGCCGCAGCCACGGCTCTTTGGTTGCCAGAAATGCTTCCCTTTTTACCCGAGAGCCGCTGGGTATATTTACCCATAATAATGGCTGCCAGTATGCTGGTAGGGGCGTTCTGGGCATTGATCCCCGCTTTCCTGAAAGCCTATCTAAAGGTTGATGAAATTATCACCACCCTGATGTTCAATTATATTGCCATTCTCTTCTACCAGTACCTGTTCAATATTGCCTGGAAAGACCCAGATGGCTATGGTTTCCCTGGCTCAGCCATGATACCGGATTTCACCTGGCTGCCGCGCATAACCGGACGGTTTCATTGGGGCTTTTTCATCGCTATTGCTGCCGCGTTTGTCATCTGGTTGATCATGGATCGTACCCGCTGGGGTTACGAAATCCGCTTGCTCGGTGAAAGCAAGAATGCTGGGCGATATGCGGGTATTAGCCTGGCAGGCACCATCCTCCTGGTTATGTTCCTCTCTGGTGGATTGGCAGGTTTGGCTGGAATGTCCGAAGTGACCGGCATTTCTTACCGGCTGCAGCGCGGACTGGCTGTAGGAACCGGCTTCACCGGCATCATCATCGCCTGGTTGGCGCGGCTTAATCCTTGGGGCGTTCTGCTGGTTGCCTTTTTGATGGCTGCCCTGCTGGTCGGTGGCGAACAGATTCAAATGACGATGGGTTTGCCAGCTTCGGTCTCCCCGGTGCTACAAGGTGCCATCTTGCTATTTGTTTTAGGTGGTAGTGTCTTTAACCGTTATCGTTTGCGGATCCTGCGTCCAGGTCTGAAAGATGAACCAGACAGCCAGGATTTGGCTGCATCGGGGGAATAGCAGATGGAACTTGTGATCTCAATTTTGACCATTGCCATCGTTGCCGGGGCATCTTTGGTTTACGCCACAATTGGTGAGATATTCACCGAGCGCTCCGGGATTTTGAACCTGGGGGTCGAAGGAATGATGATCATGGGCGCGGTGACCGCCTTCGCTGCCGCCTTTCATACCGGGAGCGCCTGGGTGGGTGTCCTGGTAGCCATGTTGGTTGGCGGGGCTATGGCGCTCATACACGCCTTTCTAACCATAACCATGCGGGCTGATCAGGTGGTTTCCGGATTGGCACTAACCCTGTTTGGAACTGGTTTATCCAGCTTTTTAGGCCAGCGGCTGGGACCAGATGGCTCGCCGTTGGTAGGTTTGATTGGGCCTCGCTTCCGCCCCATTCCGATCCCGGGCCTCAGTGAGATTCCCATCCTCGGTCCGATGTTTTTCAACCAGGATATCCTGGTTTACATCATTTATTTCTTTGTCCCTTTGAGCTGGTACTTCCTCTACAAGACTCGTCCAGGTCTGCATTTGCGCGCCGTAGGCGAAAGTCCACAAACGGCTGACGCGTTGGGTGTCAATGTTTTTAAACTGCGCTACTTTTATACGATGGTTGGCGGGATGCTGGTTGGATTGGGTGGCGCGCATTTATCCCTGGCATATACCCCTGGTTGGGCGGAGCACCTCACCGGTGGGCGCGGCTGGATCGTCATTGCGCTGGTTATCTTTGCTACCTGGGATCCCGGCCGGGCAGTTATTGGCGCCTTGCTGTTTGGTGGCGTCAATGCCATTCAATTCCGCCTGCAGGCTATGGGCACCACCATCCCAGCCAGCCTGTTGAATATGCTGCCCTACATTCTGACCGTGGTAGTGCTGGTAGCCATCACCTGGTTCGAATCGTTCCGAAAGCGAGTAGGACCACCGGCGGCCTTAGGTCTGCCCTACATGCGCGAAGAACGGTCATAGCTTGCTGAATTCTCCTCCATATTTACAGCTTTATTTGCTTTTCCTGACAATCACGTGAGTTTTGTGCTGTTCGACCCTCACTTTAGGCGCCGTTAGCTGCGACTTTTCTTATAGAAACAACCATCCAATGCAGCACCAATTCATCGCTGTTTCCCCAGTAGGCGGTATAATTGATCTAGAATATTTGGATTCTATCTAAAGGCAATTGGGCTTGTTAAAGGAAATTGCCCATGCCCGCAACCAGTGACCAAATTGCTAACCTTCAGCAAGCTATCGCCGCCCTGGAAGCGCAGCGAGCGACGCTTGGTGACGCGGTGGTTGACTCCGGTTTAGCCTCGATGCACAAACAGCTGGCTGAACTGCAAGGTCAGCCACAACTCCCCTCACAGCAGCGTAAACTAGCCACGATCTTATTCACCGACGTCGTCGGTTCGACCCGCCTGGGGCGCCATCTGGAGCCGGATGAAGTCCTGGAGCTGATGGACGGCGCCTTGAAGCGCCTGGCAAGTGCGGTGGACCAGCACGGTGGGCATGTAACCCGTTTCCAGGGGGACGGGTTCAAGGCCGTCTTCGGGGTGCCGGTGGCACATGAAAATGACCCCGAACAGGGTGTGCTAGCCGGGTTGGAGATATTGCAGGTTGCCCAGGAGATCGCCCGAGAATGGGAAGATCAGCGTGGGATAAGTGGATTTCAAGTGCGGGTGGGGATCAACACCGGCTTGATCGCCTCCGGGGGCGAGACTGAGGCGGAAGACACCATCATGGGCAGGGCGGTAAACCTGGCTGCCCGACTGGAGAGCGCCGCCCCCTCGGGCGGCTTGCTGATCTCGCAGTTCACCTTCCGACATGTGCGCGGGATATTCGAGGTGGAAATACTGCCGCCGATCAAAGCCAAGGGATTTGAGGAGCCGGTGGCGGTTTACCTGGTCAAGCAGGCGAAGGCGCGCAGCTTCCGCGTGTTGAGCCGCGGGGTGGAGGGGATTGAGACGCCCATGGTGGGACGGCAAAATGAATTGAAATACCTGCAAGATGCCCTGCTGACCGCCATAGAGGAGGGAGAAGGCCAGGTGGTGACGGTCAGTGGGGAGGCTGGGGTGGGCAAATCGCGGCTGCTGTATGAATTCCAAAACTGGATCGAACTCTTGCCAGGTAGAGTCAGGTTGTATCAGGGACAGGCCAGGTTGGAGACACAGCACATACCGTATGCGTTGATGCGGGATGTTTTCACGCTCCGCTTTCAAATCCACGACAGCGACTCATCACAGATGGTGAGGGAAAAGATCGAGCAGGGGGTAGGACAGGCATTTAGTGATCAACCATCAGGATACAGCCCTCAACAATTGGTTATCGCCGATTTGCTCCCAGGCGGCTCGAAATTAGCTCCGAAAAGCAGGGAAAATCGGAAAGAGGTGGAAGAAAACGCCCACTTTCTGGGGCAGATGCTGGGGTTTGACTTCAGCGAGAGCTTACATTTGAAGGCACACCTGCAGGACGCACAGGCGCTGCGTAACCGCGGCATGAACAGTTTGCAAATATACTTTATGGCTACCAGCCGGCAATTGCCAATGGTGGTATTTTTAGAGGACGTACACTGGGCGGATGACAGTTCCTTAGATGTAGTCAAAGAACTGGGTAAGATGACGGCCACCCATCCGATCCTATTGGTTTGCCTGGCACGACCCAGCCTGTATGAACGCAGGCCGTACTGGGGAGAAGGTCAGGAATATCACCGCAAGATGGAACTGCAACCGCTTTCAAAACGCGAAAGCCGCCAGTTGGTGGAGGAGATCCTGCAGCATGTGGAGCAGGTACCGTTAGAACTGCGCGAGCTGGTGGTTCAGGGGGCCGAGGGTAACCCGTATTACATCGAGGAATTGATCAAGATGCTGGTCGAACGCGGCGTGATCGTCAGGAGTGAGATCAATCCCCAGGGGGTAGAACTCTGGCGGGTGATGGAAGAGCAGCTTGAGCAAGAGCAAGTGCCAGCGACCTTGATGGGGGTATTGCAGGCGCGTTTGGACAGTCTGACAATGACAGAGAGGCAGGTCTTGCAGCAGGCTGCGGTGATAGGCCGCACATTCTGGGATCAAGTGGTCGTGCATATCCATACCTATGGAAATGGCAAGGTAGATGCCGAAGAGATCGGTGGAGTTTTGAAGAGATTGCGGGAGAAGGAGCTGGTCTTCCGGCGGGAGGATTCAGCCATCGAGGGGGCACAGGAGTTCATCTTCAAACACGACGTGCTGCGTGAGGTGACTTACGACACAGTGCTGGTAAAGGACCGCAAGGTGTATCACGGGTTGGTGGCGGATTGGCTGCTGGCAAACAGCGGTGAACGGTTGGGAGAGCATTATGGGTTGGTGGCGGAACACCTGGAGCTGGCTGGGAGAGTTGAAGATGCGGCTGACTATTTCACCCAGGCGGGTGATCGAGCGCTGGAGAATTACGCCAACGCTGAAGCGCAGGGGTATTATCAACGAGCTTTGAACTTGAATCCCGCGGGGAGTCTTAGGGTGAAGTTGTTGACTGGTATCGGGAGGGCTTTTGACCGGCAAGGGTCCTATGAACGGGCTATGCAGCATTGGGGTGAGGGCATGCAGCTCTGCCAGCAGCAGGATGACGTGCAGGGATTGGTGCGTCTGTATATTCTGGCGGTGCGAGCTTCGTGTCCCCTTTACGTTGAACAAGCCATGCAATTATGCCAGCATGCTTTGAAATTAGAGCCGCGCCTGGAGGAAAGCTCGCTGCTTGCCCATCTGCTTCATCAGGTTGGCAGAACCCATCTCTTTAACCGCCTCCCCGAAGGGGCTGCAGAGTACTGCCAGCGCGCCCTGACCATGGGTGAGCGCCTGGGAGACGCGGAGGTGCAAGCTGACACGCTTTGCACCATGGGATTATTCCCTCAATTATCAGCTGAAAAAGCTGTGGAAACCCTGACTGAAGCGGAGCAGCTGGCTGAAAGCCACCATTTATACCGCATCCTTGCCCGCGCCACCTTCAACCTTGCCGGGCTGCTGTTAATGCGTTTTGAAGATCTACAAACCAGTATAGTCTACTTACTAAAGTCAGCAGAAGCTCACAGGATGCGTGGTTCTAATGAGGGGGAGCTAGATGCGTTGAATGCGGCAGCGGTTAGAAAAGTGTATCTGGGTGATTTCCAGGGAGCACAAACGCTGTTCGAATATATTGATGAAAGGCTACGTTTTATCCCAAAAATAGACAATGTGGATCTATCCATGCTTGGATATCGCGGTTTGTACCAGGCAATGAAAGGGGATTGGGCTGATGCCTCTGATTCAGCCTGGCAAAATTATAAGGTTGCAGAAACAAGTAATAGCCCAGCACTAATTGCTGATACTGTGCTAGGTCTTCTACAGGTATTGCTGGAAGTAGATCGCTTTTACCTGAAGCAGGATTGGCCAGCTGTAGAAACGATCATTAAACAGGTCATCGGTCGATCTGTTGATCGGGTTGATTCCGTATTTTATAGTTGGATGAGTATTTCATCTTCTCGACAGGGTCAATATAAAGCAGCTGAGCATTGGTTAGGGGAGGCGAAACGAGAAATGCTTGATGCTCCTTATCTAGGTACCCGCTGGGCATACGGTCTGGCGGAGATCGAATTGGCAGTCGCCAAAAAGGGGTGGGAGGAAGCCATCACTGCAATAGAGAATACTTTAAAGTTTTTAGGTAAAACCGGCTTGCGTTGGGGGCACGCCCGCACATTGTTGGATTGGGGGGATATGTGTGTGGCACGGCGAGCTGCAGGGGATTTGGATAAAGCTCGAGAGCTTTATCAGCAATCGCTGGACATGTTCACCAAGATGGGCGCGCATGGGTATGTAAAAGTCGTCGAACAGCGTTTAATAGCCCTGGAGTAGTGGAGCTTTCAGCTCTTCCTCGTTCAATCTCTTCGCGAATCTCTAAAAAGCAGTATACTTAAACCGTTCATGTTCAAGCGCGGGCGCGAATGCCGCCCTCTACTTCACCATCTACGATGCGGATCAAGTCTTTTGAATTCAACTTGAGGGAGCTTGCCGGGTCAATGGGGGACTTCGGCACACTTTTGCCATTAGCTGTGGGCTACATCGTGATCAATGGTCTCAACCCAGCCGGCTTCCTGGTTATGATGGGATTGGCAAATATCATCACCGGCATCCTCTACCGCCTGCCGATGCCCATCGAACCGATGAAGGTCCTGGCTGTTATGGCGATCGCTCAACAATGGTCGCCATCGATGATCTATGCTTCCGGGTTTGCCATGGGGGTCATCTGGGTGTTCTTTGCGTTGACAAACCTGATCGGCTGGATTGCCAAGATCACACCCAGGTCTGTTATCTGGGGCATCCAGGTTGCATTAGGGTTACTTCTCGCTTATGAAGCCTTCAAACTGCTCTCCAGCGGGTGGATACTAGGCATCATCGCGGTTGGGTTGGTCCTGGCGCTGCGCGATAATCGCTACGCGCCTGCAGCTATCGTGCTGATGGTCTTAGGAGTGGGAATAAGCCTGGTCAACGGGACATTTCAGCAGGTCAGCCCGCCAGCTTTCAATTTACCACCTCTGACCGGTTTCCATTTTAAGGAGATCTGGCAAACCCTGCTGCTCGCCGGATTCGCCCAAATTCCACTCACCGTGACCAACGCCACCATTGCCACCGCTGCCCTGATCAAGACATACTGGCCAGACAAACCCGTATCCGAAAGAAAGCTGTCTCTCAACCAGGGATTAATGAACTTGATTGCGCCTTTCTTTGGCGGTATGCCGATGTGCCATGGAGCTGGTGGGTTGGCGGGACAGCATTTCTTCGGCGCCCGCACCGGCGGGGCAAACATCATGGAAGGCGTCATCGAAATCTCATTGGGGCTGTTCTTGGCTGCTTCTGTCGTGGGACTATTCTCCGTCTTCCCCTCCGCCATCATTGGCGCCATGATGCTCCTGGTCGGGTTAAAATTGACCGGCGTCGCCAGGAACATTCGCCTGAACAAGGATTTAATTCCATTAACCACGACAGTAATCATCTCAATTTTGATCAATATGGCAGTAGGTTTTTTAGCTGGCTTGGTTGTCTATCACCTGACCCGATCGATCGTCAGGCGCCGCGGTCAATGTGCTTGTCAGCAGCCTCAAAGGCTTGCGTACAAAAGTTAGTCAGGAAAGGATGCAAAATGAAGGTCAGCGATTATGTTGGTTGCCAAGAGTTCCCCTGTGCGGATGTCCGCCACGAGTGTTACCTCATTCCAGATATCGAAGTGAACCCTCAGCAAATTTCCATTGTGCTCATATCCGAAGCCGCACCACCCGACCCTGCCGATTATTACTATGCTGCTGGCAATCCGCTTTTTGAGCGAACCACCGTGCAGGCATTTCGGGATGCTGGCGCGGAGGTCTCCTCGATACAGGACATACTCACGTTAGGAGTTTACCTGACCACCGCGGTGAAGTGTGGAAAAACAGGCTACGGCATCAAATCTGGTACTATCCAGGAGTGTTCCCATATATTGGGTGCAGAGCTGGCACTGTTTCCAAAGGTGCAGGCTTATCTGCTCATGGGAGATGTGGCTATCAAAGGACTAAACTATATCGCAAAACGTCAGGGGGAGAGCCGGGTGATACCAACCGGGTCAACCTATAAGATTCGGGATGCGGTCTATCACTATTGCCAGGCTCGGGCGTTCCCCTCCTATTTGCAAGCTGGACCATCCTTTTTCATCGAGAAAAGCAAGCGGGAGATGATCGCTGAAGACATCGCTGCTGCCCTTGAGCTGGTCCGTTGATGCCTCCCAGTTTCACTCCCACTGGCTTTACTCCACCCAGCCGAATAGATTATCTGGTTCACTGGTTTTGAGGAGTTTAACCTGATGGCTGATTTGAAGGAAAACAAAGATGAACCGGTTGCCCAAGATGCCTACGATGCGCTGGCTGAAGCCTACGCAGCCCGCATTGATACAAAGCCGCACAACGCCTACTACGAACGACCCGCCACTTTATCGCTGCTGCCGGATGTCCGCGGTAAGCGAATCCTGGATGCCGGCTGTGGACCAGGTGTCTATGCGCAGATATTGACA
>JACUUU010000312.1 GCA_014859065.1 Anaerolineales bacterium | reverse complement strand
GGCGTATAACTAAGTCTTAGAATGAAAAAATTGATACTCTATAACATAGAGTATAAGTGTCATCCTTAATATAGATCTTTCATTAATAAATCTTATGCCTAAAGTGACGAATGTTTAATGTGTTAATAAACACTTTTTTTGAAAGGCAATTTATAATTACTGGTATTAACAAAAATGACGTAATTATCGAATTATTGTTCAAAAATATTTTGTGATGTTTGTATAAACCAACTCCAGCCTTGTTCAAAAGAATATTAGTTACTTACCCTACCGCCGAGAACAACCGGAAGCGTTCTTCTTCAGCTACCTCAGCTAGCTGCCTGCGTACCAGTTCTGCCAGCGATGTGACGCTTTGCGAGATGAGCGCGTTCTTGTCCGCCGTCATGAAGGGGATCCCGTAATTGGCAGCCCGTAAAGCACGCTCTTCATCCAGTGGGATTGTCCCAGCAACTTTATGTTTGAGGATCTCGCTGACGCGCTCGGGTGAGATGTTCTTACCTTTATCGTAGCGGTTGAGTGTCAACAGCAGGCGCTCCTTGCTCATGTTGAGCCCGTCCCACAATTCCATAAAGGCGCGCGCCGCCCGGATAGCAATGATTTCCTGGGTCGTTACCACCACGATCACATCCCCAGCGTCAAGAGCAGCCAGACAGTGGTCGGAGATATACGAGCTGGTATTTACCACGATATAGCTGAACATCTGGCGCATTTGTTCCAAGATCTGACTCAGATGATTTCCATTAACCTTTTCAGCCAGTTCAGGGCGTGGTGGGGCGTTCAACAGGTGTAAGCCTGAAGTCTTATGAAACACCAGTACATCCTCGAGAATCTTATTGTCCAGGTCGTTGACGCGGGGGATCAGGTCGATGATCGAATACCTGGCAATTTCGTTAAGAAAGATTGGCACATCGCCAAATTGCATGCTAGAATCAACTACGGCAACAGTTGCTTCTTTGTCCAGCAAGGAGATCGCCAGGTTGATGGCAATCGAAGTCACTCCCGTGCCGCCTTTTGGACTGTAAATGGTGACGATTTTACCAAGCCCTTCATCGCCTTCCCCTTCGCCGGTTTCTTGGGTGGTGTCATCACCGAAAGCGGTGGGATCGGATTTGACCTTTTCGGCGAAAGCGAGATCGCTGGCGCGTTTGACTGCAATGTTTAATTCTTCGAAGGTGACATCGTGAGAGATGAAATCGGAAGCCCCTCTACGGATTGCACGCAACATGGTGTTGTAATCTTTGTCATCTGATACAATGATCACCTGTGTGATGGTGTTTATCTTGCGCAGCGAGTCGATCAGGTTGATCCCATCCATATCTGGAAGGCTGAGGTCGACCAAAGCCACATCAGGCTTATTTTCAGCGATGGAATCCAATGCTTCCTGGGCTGAGCCTACCTTATTGACAAGGTCGACATTATCGATGAGATTGAGCAGTTTTTCGAGCTCTTTGGCAACCTGAGGGTTTTCTTCAGCGATGAGAACTTTGGTGCGGATTACTAAGTTCATTTATTCCTCCAAGGAGATTTGCATGTTGCTTCAATGCAATTATAACCGCAAGTGAACAACTTCAGAACACTGATAATGACAAGAGCGTAATATGAAATGAAGGATCATTTATGAGTAATCGAGATTTGACCGCCGCCATAGAAGAAGAACTATTAGAAGATGGCGAGATCGACGAACAAACCAGGATCGAGCTGGAAGCATTCCGAATGGCATTCGATCACAAACCCAAGTGGAATACCAGTGCCATAACTAAACCGGTTACTACATTACTGCCAACAACAAAAGTGGAACAACGTAAGGAGAAACGTGTCTTTTTCCCAGCCTATAAAGAGTGGAAAAAACTTCAAAAAGAGCTGCGTGCCTTACCACTGAATGTTGAGGAGGACCTGGAACGCGTTCACGATGCATTAACAGGCTATCGTCTGATATCTACAGGACTATCCTATAAAACCAAGAAGGTGGACGATCAGGTTTGGGTTTTATACCGCCAGATCATAACTGAATATCCGGGGTTGAAGAGAAATACTTTCAAACGCCCTTTGTTCTTGCGTTCGCGTAAGTGGTTATGGGAAGTTTGGAAATCGTGGCAATTGTTGGTTAAGCAGCAGAAGCAGCTCCTGGATTTGCTTTCCAAAGCGCCAAAAGCTCTTGAGTTCTATGACAAGATGTGCATCTTACGTGAACAGCAGCAAATTGAGCGTGAGCTGCAGGCTGAGCGCAGTCAAAGAATCGCTGAAGCTCGAAAGGTGGTTGAGGCTGCTATTCACAAGATAAAAGATCAAAACCGCCAGGGTGATCGCGTTACCGAAGGTTCCCGCGTGCTTAAAGTCGCGGACGCTGTCAGTTATTGGGATCAACGTTTAATGGAGATTCTCGAAGCCGAACAGCGGGGCACTGCAACTACAGATAAAATCCTCACCGACATTCACCGGTTGAAAGATATCGTCCACGAAACGCCTGTATTAGCTCGGGGAGTAAGTTCTGTTGAAGGCCGTTTTTCCCAGTTGATTGCCTCACATGATATGTTGGTTAATCTAGGGAAAGCCATTATCCCACAAGAGGAAATCGCCCGAGCAACCATAATGATGAATAATGAAATCCCCCAATATTGGGCGACTGGGGATTTTGACGAATTAGACCGTGCCTTACAGAGTCTGGATACCTTTATCAGCTATTATTATTCCAAAGTTGAGAATGAGCTTTCACTTGCTGAAAAGCGCCGCCCCGGGTTAACTAGAGCATTGGTACTGAATTCTGAGATGATGAGTACCGGATTCCCACAGTTAATCACTTTGGCGCGAGCGATGATCAATGCGGTGGATTCACGGGATCGTTTCATGGCTGGGCACTCAGAGAAAGTTGCCCAATTTGCCCAGCGTATCGCCAAACGTATGAATTGGAGCGAATCTGATTTGGAAGCTTTGGAGTTGGGGGCGCTGCTGCACGATGTGGGGAAATTATCCATTCCAGAGGAAATCTTAACCAAAAGCGGACCGCTGACCCCCCATGAATGGACGATTATCCAGATGCATCCATATTACAGTGCCCAAATAGTCCAACCGATTAAAGTGCTGAGCAACATAATTCCCTGGGTATATCATCACCAAGAGCACTGGGATGGAAGCGGGTACCCTGACCGCATTTCAAAACGGGAAATTCCTCTGGGTGCGAGCATAATCTCGTTGGCTGAGGCATTTGCCGCCATGACGACTGATATGCCAAACCGCCAAGCTATGACGATCGCTCAAGCCATGGATATTGTGAAAAGGGAGAAAGAGAAACAATTTCATCCGGAAGTAGTAGAAGCCTTTACAGAAGTCATGAGTGATTGAACAGCCTTTTAGAATAAGCCATAAATTAGAATTATTTTTTGAGAAACCAGACAATTATTTGTTATGTTGGCTTGCAGAGTTGTTAAGCCATTTTGTGTCATTATTGCTTGACATTTACAGAAGAAAGCGTATGATTGCTACATAAAGTATTATCAGTTGCCCGAAACCTCAATTATCCAATCGGGTTTATTTTTTGCCGATCTATTCGTGTTATCTATGATAAAATCCAAAATCCACAGTAAATGGAGGCGACAATGCGACGTGGGAGGATATTCTTTTACTTAGCGTTCATTCTTATTCTTGGGCTGGTAGCATTGGTTGTGATATGGGTGCGCTTTATCCAGCCGATGACTGATACACCTGGTGCTGAACCAACCCCGCCCCCAATCGAAACTGTAAATGTAGTCACGATTACACAGCGAGCTTCTAGAGGGGATATTATCACTGAAGGGATGTTGAATTTGGAACCAATTCCTCGGGACTTGATGTCACCAATTTACTTCACCGATATAACTGCTGTGGTAGGTAAGCGGGCTCGTGTAGATATAGAAGCTAACATGTTTATGACCTCGGGGTTAATCGCTGATACCATCGACGATTTGACTACTTTTGGGTCTAACGCAGCACTATCGATCCCACCCGGTATGGTGGCAGTTTCGATACCGATCGACCATCTTTCCAGTGTCTCGTATGCACCTCAGGCGGGTGATCACGTCAATGTGATTGTTAATTTACTGATGGTTGATTTGGATATCGAATTCCAGACTATCTTACCCAATCTTGCTGCCACAGTTGTTGGACCAGGACCCACTGCCGAGGAAACAGAACCTCGACTGACTGTTAGGATTGACTCTTCAGGAAACGTGCTTGGGCGGGTTGAAACCAGCCCGTTTAATCTCCCCTATTACGCAATTCCCTCCGAAAGACAGCGTCCGAGATTGGTGAGTCAAAACTTGATTCAAAACGTTATCGTCTTACACGTTGGGAAGTTTGAATTGCCTCAACCAGATGGT
>JACUUU010000311.1 GCA_014859065.1 Anaerolineales bacterium | reverse complement strand
AGAGCTCATCCATTCCGATTACGTGACTGTGCGAGTTGCTGAACAGGTGGAGATTCATCCAGAACTGCAACAAGGTGACCTGGTGCGGGTACTGGGTGAGGTGTGGGGCAAGGACATCCTGGAACCGTTAGGACGCATTATGCAGAAAGCCCGTCTGAACGTTGAACTGACTCCTGAGCTGGAGGGTTTGATCATACCCCGCCCGACTTCCTACGTGCTAGCCAGGCAGGTAAATTTGATCGACACCAAGGCTGAAGCCTATGCTGTGGCATTGAAAACAGCAGGCCGGCCGTTTTACCCTCGTCTGAGGCAGCGTAAGATACCCGATGAGGAGGCTTATCAGGTTACCTGATTTTGGCTGGCTGGACTTGTTGGCAGTAAGTGAAATTGTTGGAACATTTATAATGCTCGGTCAACAAACCGGGATACATATAGCGATACAGAATAATTTCAATCCCTTATTCAGGTTTTGATATGAAACAGATCTACCTGAACACCTCATTACTTTCTAAAAGCATAGCCATGGCCATTTGCAAAATTATAATATCAAATAATATGAGTTATTGAATGAGCATATAACTTTATTTTAATTCTCTCTATTGACATTATATGTCTGGAATAATCGCCATTTGGATCCATCCCAGCGGACACCTTGATGTCCGAATAGAGAAGCAATCCATACTCCAGTTACTGGAAAAGGCAAATTTGGATCTTTTCTAGGTAAGTGTTTAATGTCATTAGATAGATATGAAAATATCGGCCAAGAAGTTCCACCGTAGTCGACAATCACAAAGACATGGCATTCAGGTGCATTGGATTTATCGAGCTTGTCAAGAACATCTTTATGTTGTGGGTTACAAAGGAGCTCACCCACCCATTCTGGTACTGAATCACCATGGTCACTAACAACGCCACCTGATCCTGGTATTCCAAGGTGAACCTTGCCAGTTCCAGGCAGGTGGAAGCAGTAAACGTGTGTAATACCAAGTGATCCAAGTCTGTTGAATAGTTCCTCGTCATGCCGTTTGAGCAAATAATTTGCATGTATGTCACAGATCCCTCTAGTTACCAGACCTTGTAGAATTTGCTCGACCAGTATCACGACCTTTCTAACCTTAGCATCTTTACTTATTACGATTTTCCAGTCGCCTATGATTGATATTTGAAGTGGTCCCTCCGCAGGACCAACATTCCAGGTTTCAGTTAAGATTGTATCTACTTCACCGACACATTCGATCGCTATTTCGGGTGCATGAGCAGGGCCAACGCGAAGGTCGTATATGTTAGGGTAACTTCCGTCATCGTTAATACTAACTACTAGCTCGAGCTTCTTCTAAAGAATTCGCTGAGCCCAATTTTCACTGGCCATTTGTATTCCTCACATGTACATTTCAGTTGGTGGAGGATTGTAATCTAAGTCCCACATTATATTAAAACGGCTGCTAAGGATCGCCGTGTGAATTCATAAGAGTTGTTCATCGACTTTTCGGGTCAAGCGTATTCCTGCGCCATAAAAGCTAGCCTTGTATTGTTTGCCAGTGCTTGCAACCATCTCGCTACAGATCGGATATCCTTCACTTCGTAGATCCAGAAAATTCATCCGCTTTCGTTTATTGTCGAAGTAACCGGTTTCCTTGAGAAGCGCTTCCGCTTCGCGAGGCGGTTGTCCTGCCTGATCTTTCAAGGCATCCATCAATTGGGTCGCATAGTCTTGATAGAGTTTGGTTTCGCAACGACAATTCCAACGCCGAACAGCAGGTGTACCTTCACTTAAGAAGACTTTGGCTACATAGGCAAGATGTGCGGTGGTAAGATACCAATAAACCAATTGATGACTGTTAGAAAATGTTTATCCACCAAGTTTCAGACCCATACAGTACCATCTCCAATGCTCACACTGTCTTCAGAATACATCAAAAAGCGATGGTGCATCAGTATAATGTTTGCGACTAAACACCACTGGGTCATCTAAATTGTCCACATAGCTTTTATGGGTGGCACTGCCTAACTCGATCTCTTCCTTAGTATGTGGGTCATACCGATGGAGTGGTGCGATATCAAACACACAGTCCACCTTCAATTCCTTCAAGATTTCTTCCCGGATATAAACCATCGTACCATCTATTGCCACTCCCTTGCGTTCCAGCGATCAGTTGGGGGCAAGAGCTATTGTTTCTCCGAATCCATATCAGAATTGAAGATGTTTACTGTCCAGGTGAAGATATGAATGACATCAATGGATTTTTTTTACCTCAACCAAGATGTTCGGAGGTGGTGTGAAGGAAAAGACTTTCTCTGAAATCAGCTCATCAAAAATCACTTCCTCGACTTCAGCTATTGCATACTCTTGCCCATCATATTTGGCACTGTAACGAAGCAGGATACCCCGATCTCGATCCATTATAAACTCGTATTCATCAGCTTCGCTCCAGAAGAACGGTTCCCATAAGTAATTTCTACCTTTTCTTGGATATGATCTCACCCGGATTGCCTCTCTTCCCGCATGGATGACCTCATCCTCAGGCTGCATGTCATGGATAGCAAGCAAGAAGGATGGATCGACAATAGGCACATCTCTGATCGCATCCTCTATGTTGGGAATAACTTCTCTTTCCAACTGCTTTTTTCTCCGAATGCGGAGGCCAGGAACCTTTTCTTGAGGCTCTACGTTTGTGATCAGCTTTTTTAAAGATGAAAAGTAAATCCACCAGCAACCTTCACACAAGATCTCGGTATTGACACTATTATCTCGATATTGTTCTGACCGCCAGCAGGATGGCTTCTGCCACCAAACCTTATTGCGGATATTCCATTCTCGAGATCTTTCTTCCTTATCCTTTAAATTTTTTGAGGTAAGCATCGCCACTGAACCGGATTGGTATCGAGAAGCCCATTTTTGATGAACTCCGTTCATCAAGTCCATCTTGACCATATACTGCCAGGTAACCTGGATGCTTGAATAACGGTTCCGGGCAGTGTATAGCATTTCTATCAGATTGCTTAGTTTCATTATTACTCTCCTCCACGTAAAATCCTATAATCCGAGTTCGTCATACAGGAGGATGATTTTCCAGTTATTTTTAACTAGAATTCACTGAATGCGGTTTTCTAGTAAGTCAAATGGTTGCGTGCAAGGTATCAGTGTCGAGAAATAAATGTCATTATGAGGTGAACCATCAGATTAGCCTTGAAACTTCGCGGCAATAGCCCATCGCTTGTAATTCAGTGGATGATAATTTACCAACCTATATTATCACCTACAAAATTATTTTATCCAGATACTTACCAGTACTTCCAGGAAACGAAGTAATTGGCGAAGGATACGATGCTGGATACGATGTTTTCCTAAGAGGTCGGTGTGATTGTTAATTTGCTAGACTTAGACAAGAAACTAGTTAAGTCAACTGTTTGAGAACTAACGAGTGTATAGACCTAATCTTTAATTTTATAGATAGATAATTGGACTGCAAGGACAATAAATAAAGCAGAAAGATAAATAATAATCTCTTTCTGCCTTAATTCATGTTTATGTTACACTTCTCAACAAATTTTCCTCAATCGCATTTTAAATCTACCATATTTGAGATGGTATAAGCCTCATATTTTATTCCGTCCCATCCAATAATATAATGGTAACTAACACCTCTGTACGTACCTTTTTTACAAGAAGTTGCTGAATTTGTTTCAACATACATTCTATTATACCTAACAATGGAGCCTTTTGGTCCAGCATTTCCCCACCAACAAAAAATAAAACAAGTGTATCTTTGCAGGGTTGTCTCTACATAAATTTCTGGTACATTTACTTTACATTCTGTAAATGCTGTTACATTGATAGTTCCTGGTTCATGTGTCGAATGATGAGGATTATTTGACTGCCCTACACATTCATAGGGATTCGATTGTATTTGCATGACTTCATTTTCCCCATTAGCATTGCTTTCGCTTATCAAAATCTCAGATGAATTTGAACCTAAGTCGAGATCATTGAGTCCAGGATTTTCTTGGTCGAGAGTTGTGAAAGCAGTTGATGTGGTAATAATCATTATCCCAATCAGGAGAACTACGAATAAGGGTATTGCCGGCAATTGTCTGGTCTTCATCTTGATTCACTCCTTTTTGTTTAATGGTTTTTGTTATATGGTTCTAGAACTATCGGTATATAATATTGAAGGGTGGAGCAGTGATGCTTCTCCTTCTTGGTAACGTCAAATCAGACTGCTATAACGCCATCTCATAATATTTGACAATCGAATTAAGTTTTAGTAATTTTTATCCCTTACGTTTAACTTATTGCTTAAGAATAACGATTGATTTTGTCTATACAATTATATAAAAATTGGGGGGGGGGGGGGGGG
>JACUUU010000020.1 GCA_014859065.1 Anaerolineales bacterium | reverse complement strand
TTTCGATTTCATTCGTACTCTCCTGAGTTCTCTTCGCTATTCCTCCGATGGTTAAAATACATTACCATAGATTGATTAGAACAAGATAAGATGGATGCAAACGATTTATAAGCGTACGCGAATTGAGGTGCGTCCTGACTGTCAGTTATTCAGGAAATCCTCTAGGTAGGAATTAAATGAACCCGGGTCGCTGACACGCTCTGTGTAATCTAATATCGCATGGCCATCAAGCGCATAGTTGGGATGACATGAGGTTGGTAAAGCACCACGAGGGGCATGAATTACAGCGTGAACGAACGGAGCTACAATGTCTGCTTGATTAAGCTGCGGGTGAATCTCTTCAGCAGTGACAATAACTGTATTCGCAGTAAGAGCCAGTTCCACATCGATTGCTTTGTTACCTCCAATTATTGAATTGCCTTCTGGATCTGCCTTGAGTGCATGGACCACAGCTATATCTGGACGGATAGCTGGAAATGCAATTAACTCATCACCACTGTAGGGGTCAATAACGCTGCAAACATCTGGTCGCAGATTTGGAAGATCAGTTCCGATCCAGGCATGCCCTGGCATAAATCCGATTCCAGCCATGGTAGCCCTCAATCCAAGTGCAATACTGGCTTCTGTTTCCTCCAGAATATCGACCTGGCCACGATTGGCATAATAAGTGAACATTGGTGATAAACCAAAAATCTCAAGACCAAAATAACAGGTGCGGATGCGAGAGACCAGTCCTGCACCTACCAACAGGTCGCTTTCAAAGCTTGCTGTAAGTGCCAGTAAGGTTAAGTTGTAAGGGTTGTTGGTGCTGCGTTGGTGTTTTATCAAGGCACGAATAAACGCTACTGGTCGGCGATATAAGGTTAACCCACCTACTGCCAGAGTACAGCCCGGTGTTACCAGCTCTACAGCAACCTCAAAGTTTACTTGCTTGTTGACCATTGTGCTGGATTTCTTCGGTCATATCCCCTTGATTGGTCACTGTGAATGCTTCAACACGCCTGGCAAGTTCTTCTAACGCATCATCTTCCTGCGCCCAAGGTTTTTTAGCCCGTTTTATCGCCTTTCGGAACAGCTCGATTTCTCCGATAGCGTTGACTCTCCTCAACATAACGTATATGAGGCCGTTTACACCGACGACGAGGACGATTGTTATGAGGAAGACAAGCATTAATTTTCCATAGTCCATGGACGGATCTCCATTGATAATCGATTAATTATATTTTACTCCCGTTATTCTCGTTTTTCCAAAGTTCTGGCATCACATCTGGCAAATGGTGCAGAGAAGGGATGCTGTGATGGGCATCAGGATGAGGATCATTCGTTCCCACCAAAATGGTGGTAATACCCATTTTTGTAGCGGGAATGAGGTTGCGGATAGAATCGTCCAGCATAAGGCAGCGTTGAGGGTTGGTTTCACCGCTGATTTTGAGAGCTCTTTTGTAGGCATCGAGTTGTGGTTTGCAGGCATAGTCCAACGCGCGTACATCTATAATCCCCTTGAAAAAATCAGTGAGTTCTAAGATAGAAAGCACTCGGTGGGCATGCGCGTCGTCAGCATTTGTAAAAACCCATTTTTGTTGCGGCAAACTACCTAACAAAGTTTGAATGGCTGGATCTGGGGCGAGGTAATCCTCCAGGGGAAGATCATGTACATAAGCCAGATACTCATCGGCATCAATCTGGTAGTGAATTTGAAGTCCGCGGAGTGTGGTTCCATAAGTTTCGAAATAGTCTCGTCGCAATTGGTTGACTACATCAATGGGCAGGTTTAGACGATCCAACATGAAGTCAGTCATCCGCTCACGAATTGTTTCCCACACTCCATTGGTGTTTGGGTAAAGAGTGTCGTCTAAATCGATCAATAAGGTTGAGAAATTCATATCTTAATTATAAAGGATACAATGGAAGGGACAAAGGCTGGTAATTGACCGAAAAGCTCTTGGTATACTTCAGCCTTATATATGAACGAGTTGATATAATTATCGACATGCCCATACACATCCTGGCTTCAGAAGTTGCTTCCCAGATCGCAGCTGGTGAGGTGGTCGAAAGACCTGCATCGGTTGTCAAGGAGCTGTTGGAAAATTCATTAGATGCCGGGGCAAGTTATGTTTCTATTAAAGTAGAGGCTGCTGGGCAACGTCTCATCGAAGTCGCGGATGATGGTATTGGTATCTCCTTAGAGGATCTGAAATTGGTTGCTTTGCGTCATGCAACCAGTAAGTTACACGATGCTGCGGACTTATTTCGCATCCAAACATTAGGTTTTCGGGGAGAAGCGCTGGCATCAATTGGTTCAGTCTCAAGAATGACAGTCACCTCCAAATCACGCGAATCTGATATGGGTGGTCAAATCAGGGTTGATGGAGGCAAAATAGAGCCTGTGAAACCTGTTGGCGTTCCTCAAGGTACACTTGTTAGGGTGGAGGATTTGTTCTTTAACGTCCCTGCACGCCTGAAGTTCCTGAAAACAGACACCACCGAGCGACGCCAGATTGATGAATTGGTGACCCGATATGCCTTGGCATATCCGAAAGTTCGTTTTCAGTTAATTCAAGACAAAAGGCGCTCTCTGCACACCAGTGGCAGTGGCAACCAGCGTGAAGTCCTAGCCTCGCTTTATGGCCTGGAAATCGCCCAACAAATGCAGGAGGTTTTGGCAACATATGACGAACTGCAGGTAAAAGGGTTTATCAGTCCAATTTCATTGACTCGTTCTAATCGAAGGGGGATTATCTTTTTTGTAAATGGACGTTGGGTTCAAGATACTGCCTTAACAACTGCCATTGTGCAAGCTTATCACACTCTGCTAATGGTGGGGCGTTACCCAATTGCAATCATCTTTCTCAAATTCCCCCCTGAGATGGTTGATGTCAATGTTCACCCAGCAAAATCAGAGGTGCGTTTCAGGGAAAAAGATCGCATATTTAGTGGTATCCAGCGTGCTGTGAGACGGGCTTTGTTGGCTCATACCCCGGTTCCAGGTCTTTCACCGACTTTAGCTAGCTTGGAACAACCATGGGATCAGTCAATGGCTGGAAAAAGGGGCGTGGATTGGATGAGCTCTATTGGGGGAGACACGGAAACACCTGATATTGATTATCATGCCGATTTTCAGCAGGATTTAGAGTCTCGGAGAGTCCCTCTCCTGCGTCTTATCGGCCAAATCGCTTCCACATATCTTGTTGCAGAAGGGCCAGATGGTCTCTACTTAATCGATCAGCATGCTGCGCATGAGAGAGTATTGTTTGAACGGTTCATAGAGCAGATGGGTGAGCAAATTCCTTCCCAACAATTGTTAGAACCTGAGGCGGTCCAGCTTCCCCCAGCTGATGTTAGCTTATTGCTCAAACAACTGCCAATCCTAGACCGTTTGGGTTTTCAAGTGGAACCTTTTGGTCCAAACACATTTCTGGTGCGTGCAATTCCAGCTTTACTTACTGGGTTGACGCCTTCTGCGGCATTGAGGGTCTTAGTGGAGGATTTCGAGGAGGACGAAACTCCACTACAGGAAGAGGTGGAAGTCAAGATAATCGCCCGTGTTTGTAAGCGGGCTGCAATAAAAGCTGGTGAGAAAGTTTCACCAGCTGAACAAGCGGCCTTGCTGACTGATTTGGAAGCATGCAAATCACCCCGCACCTGTCCTCATGGCCGGCCGACTATGATTCATCTCTCAGTGGATTTGCTCGAAAGGCAGTTTGGGAGAAGAGGCAGCTAAAGGTTTTCTCCAGGCTTTAACGGCAGAGAGACGGTAAAAATCGATCCTTTTCCCAGACGGCTGCGGACACGGATGTGACCTCTGTGAGACTCTACAATACTTTTACATATTGCTAACCCCAAGCCAGTTCCAGGTATTAGGTGTTGTGATGATTTCGATCTGAAGAATTTCTTGAAAAGCCAGTTCATGTCGCCAGATGGAATACCATACCCGCTGTCAAAAACTCGCAGAATCAGGCTTTTTGCCCGTATCTTGGCACTGATTATGATTTGACCACCTGGGTGGTTGTACTTCACAGCGTTATCCAGTAAATTTAGGATTACTTGTTTGACTTTATCCCGATCAGCAGTAATGGGAGGCAGTTCACCAGACAACTGAATAGTAAGCTTTAAATTTTTATCTGTGACTTTACTGCTTAAAATTTCAGTACATTCGTATATGAGTTCAGCCAGGTCGAATTTTTCGGAGATAAACTGAACCCTACCAGATTCAAGGCGGGCAAAGTCAAGATAGGTTGAAGCTAATTCGTCCAGACGACTGCTTTCAATGGTGATTAGTTCAGTCATTTCCTTGCGTTTTTCTGCAGGCAGGTCGTCTATTAAGATAAGGCGAGCGGCATTATTTAATGAAGTCAACGGCGTACGCAGCTCATGTACCAATTCAGCAATTAAGTCTGACTGTTGAAACAGACGAGTATTCTCAATTGCAACAGCTGCCTGTGCACCTAATGCGATCAGCAATTCCTGGTCCAGCAAGGTAAAATGCCCCGTGTGTTTATTAAGCGCTTCTAAAACACCGATGACCTTTCCTTTGGTGATTAGTGGAACTCCAAGCAGAGATTCAGTTTTATATTTGGTGATCTTTTGGATCTCGTTAAAATGTCTTTCGTCTCGTTGAGCGTCCTGAATGATCAATGGTTTCCGATGTCTGACTATCCATCCAGCAATGCTGTTCTCAACAGGCACAATCAAGCCGCGCATCAATGGTTCGTCCAGGTTAGTGGCTGCTTGAAAATAGAGCTGGTTTTTTGGTTCGTCAAAGAGCAGTATGGATGCAGCTTCAGATTGACTTAGCGCGCAAGCCAAGTGGACAATACGGTTTAGCAAATCGTTCAAGTCCAGCGTAGAAGCCAGATCTCTAGACATTTCTGCCAACTGGCGATATCTGTCTAACAAGGAATTCTGCTCGGAAGAATTCATCAAATTAATTCATCTACAATGGCTGGAAGGACATCGGTGATATTATGATGGATGACTACCTCTGCGCGAGGGTCAATATAGGTTGGTGTGTTGTTGATGATAATCAGATGCGCTTCATTTTCAACTGCCCGCATAGGTAATCCAGCAACAGGCATCACCTCCAGGGATGATCCTCCTACGATCATGAGATCGCATTTTGAGCAGGCTTCTTGCGCTTGCATCCACACTTGGATGGGAAGCTGTTCCTCGAATAGAACTACATCAGGTTTAAGGATATTCCCACAGGTGGGGCAGCGGGGGATTTCACCATGCTCTATATAGGGTTCAAGATACATCGTAGAGTTGATTTGTTTGAAACAGCCAACACATGTCAGCGTGCGTAGTGTCCCATGGACTTCCAGGATATTGGAAGGATAAGCTTTGTGATGTAAGCCATCGATATTCTGAGTAATTATGAGATGGATTAAACCGGCTTGCTGCAAACGAGCCAGAGCTTGGTGTGCGTTGTTGGGTTTGGCTGCTAAGATGCCAGTCGCCAAAGGCCGCATCCATTGGAAGAACCTTTCTGGGTGGTAACGGAATGCGCTCAACGACGCAACCTCGAATGGGTCGTAGGTGGACCATAACCCACTTCCTTCAGAACGGAAATCAGGTATCCCAGATCCGGTTGAAATTCCAGCTCCCGTCAAAACAACCGTTTGTCTCGCTTCCTTAATTAACTTGGCAGCCTGGATAATATACTGAGAGTTTCGAGAAGATTTAATCGTCATTCAAAAATGATGCTCATTTCATTGGATAACCAGGCTGGCTAGTTGCTGAAATTGATCGGCTGTCGGACTTTCAGGGTTGTGAAGGACCATCGGGATGTGATTTATGGAAGCTAAATAGGATAAATCTGGGGCAGCCGAAAAAACACATGCGATCTCTAATCCACTTTGTTCTTGAAATTGTGTCCAGGATAGTTGCAAGCTAGAGGATACCCGATTGACCAAAACAACATGTATTTGGTCTGAGGAAAAACCTGTATTAATAATCTCCATCATCATCGCCTTGGATTGTACAGCGCATTGGGGCGTAGGTTCAACAACCAGGATAATTTGGTTGCAGTATTTGATCACTTTATTTGTGATTGGTGAAAGACTTGGTCCAAGATCTATCAAGATGTGACCTGAAAGGTTCGTGAGTTGCCGGGTAATCAGCTCAAACGGGTGAGATGCTGCCTGAACAGTAGCTTCGGTAGGTAAATGTGAGCTCAAAAGCAGGTGGATACCTGAATCGTGGGTGGCAAGCTGGCTTTCAACATCACTTTTCGTCAGGTTTGTATAAGAGCGATTTAGTAGTTCAATCAAACCGCTCTGCGTTGGATAATTTAACTCAAGCCCGATTCTGCCCTGACCTGGACGAAATTCAACAACTACTACCTCTGCTTTACTGAGCTGTTTGATGGCTACACCCAGGTTCAAAGCTAGAGTTGTCACCCCTAGGCCACCTTTCACTGCGGTGATACCAATCAGATTTGCGCTTTTTCCGATGCTGATATGAGGTAGTTGTCTGGAAGCTCTTGCCAGGACTGCCTTAATATGAGCGAATAGTTCTCGAGGTTGCGATGGCTTTGATATGAAATCATCTGCACCGACATCGAATGCGAGCAGCTTGTCTTCCAACTGGGTCTTTGCGGTGAACATAATAATCGGAATGTTACTGGTAGAAGCATCACCACGGAGTTTTTGCGTTACCTCGTAACCGTCTATGTCCGGCATCATGATATCCAGTAAAACCAGGTCGGGCTGCTCAATCTGAGAAAGGCTGATGGCTTGATCTCCATCAGAGGCAGTTACAACGGTATAACCCTGCTTATCAAGCATAAGTTTTACCATGCGTACAGTTTCGGGGTCATCATCTACAATGAGGATTTTTTGGGCCATTCGGTCACCTGTGTACTCTATTTATTTGGAGTCAGTCTAGCATAAAGAACAACCCGGTGCAAGTATTAAAGAGTATCTTTAGTATAATCCATTGTATGTATGAACGGGTACGAGAGTTCATAGAACGAGAAAGGGTACTAGAACCGGGTCAGGTTGTTCTCGTTGGAGTATCTGGTGGGCCAGACAGCCTGGTTTTAATGGATGTCCTACATCACTTAGGTTATCCATTGGTTGTTGCCCATCTAAATCACAGCTTGCGCCCTGAAGCTGAAGCGGAAGCATGCCAAGTTCAACGCATGGCAGAAGATCGCGGTCTGACATTTATCTTAAAAAAGGAAGATGTCCCAGGTTATGCAGTTGAACATAGCTTGGCTGTTGAAGAAGCAGCGAGGATCGTCCGTTATGAGTTTCTTTTCCGTCAAGCGGTTGACCATAAATGCCAGGCTGTAGCTGTTGGACACAATGCCGACGATCAGGTTGAAACTGTTGTAATGCACATACTGCGGGGGAGTGGTCTAGCGGGGTTGAGGGGTATGCAGCTTCGGGCAATGCCGAACAGCTGGAGCCAAGAAATCGCTTTGGTTCGACCTCTTTTACCTTTTTGGCGGGAAGAAATCCTCGCTCATTGTGAGCGCCACAATCTTCAGCCGGTGTTCGATCGTTCTAATCTGGATACTACATATTTCCGCAATCGTTTACGTAATGAGCTTATTCCAATTCTGCAACAATACAACCCCGCGATCAGGAAGATAATTTGGCGGATGTCCAATGTTTTAGCAGGTGATCATCAGTTATTAGAGCAAGTTGTTGAGCAAGCCTGGGAGACTTGTGTTTTGTCCTATGGTCCAAGTCATGTGATATTCGATCAGTCTGCCCTCATGGAAAAGCCAGTTGGGTTGAAACGCGGTCTTCTGCGGCAGGGTATCAGCACCTTGCGCTCTGGTTTGCGTGATATAGATTTCAACTGTGTTGAACGAGGGCTGCGGTTCTTAGCCTCACCATCTAAAACTGGCCAGATAGACTTAATCGCCGGGCTTCGCTTGTCGCTTGAAAACAATCGCTTGATCCTGGCAGATTGGGACGCGCAAATTCCAGCTGACGAATGGCCGCAGGTTACAATGGACGGTAGCATAACCCTGAAAACACCAGGTCAAATGCAATTAAAGGATGGATGGGTTCTGCATTCTGAACATGTCAAAGACCTGGTCACAGATTTCCGGCAAGCAACGATTAATGAGGACGCTTTCCAGGCTTGGGTATCAACAGATAATTTGTCTGCACCGCTTCTAGTTCGAACTCGAAAGACTGGCGACCGTATTCAACCATTGGGTATGGAAGAGCATTCAGTCAAACTGTCTGAGTATATGATTAATTTGAAAATCCCTCGAAGAGTCCGCGATGCCTGGCCGTTAATTTCCACAGAAGGAGATATCGTTTGGGCACCGGGTATTGCCCTGGCTCACCCTTTCCGCTTGACGGAAGCGACTCGACAGGCTGTTTATATGAAACTTTATAAATTGGAAAGCTAGCTTCCTAATTCACATTATTGTCTGTTTTTAATCAAATATTTACGATGAATTCGGATTGGGGAAGAATATGGGACATCAGCTTATTCATTTTGAATAAGGGTATAATGATTTTGTAAGATGACGTATGGTTTGATTGGGAGGGTGTATGAAAGTGAATTTTTACGCCACCTTGCGTGATATTGTCGGACAGAAATGTATCGATTTTCCCCTTAATGGTGGGAATACTGTGCGAGATTTGATGGACCAAATGGTCGCTCGTTTCCCCGAGCTGGAAAGGCAATTACTGGATGAGCAAGGTGAGCTGCTCGGACATGTTCATTTATTCATAAACGGTAGGGATTTACCCTACCTTGAAGGGGGAATGGATACCGAGCTATCAGAAGAAGACAAGATCAGTGTGTTTCCCGCGGTGGGAGGGGGAAATAGTGACAGATGGAGCTAGTTTTTACACCCGCCAAATCCGAGGTATTCCATTATGGCTTCTTCAAGAGTATCTCCTGGAAATAGGAGGATCGTTAAAAGAAGAGGGAATTGTTCAGGGAGAACGGTGGCTGGCAAAAATATACCCAATGCAAGCATTCCAAATAGGGTCATTGAGTGTGGGCCAGGTTTTGCTTGAAATAGAAGCTTCACCGCTTGTACTTGAAACCATACAACCAGAATTGGAGAAGAAGTTTTTACGTGCCGGGGGATGAGACTACTAACTTCAAAAAGTAGTCTGGATTAAATGATTGACCCTTTCTCACTTCAGAGAAAGGGTCATCTGAATCATAGAGTTGATGATTTAGGCGAGATGTCTAGAAAACTTCCAGTTCTTTCAATTTAGATTCAGGTACAACACCATTCTCCCAACCCCGTAATTGATAGTACTCTTCCAACATCTTATCCAACTCGCATACGTGTCCCTTCGAAGCTAATTGGGTAGAAGGTTCTTCAAGGAAGCGTTTAGGTAGATAATCGCTACCTTGGCCGAAGCCAACCAGGTTGTTGTAGTGGCGTTCCAGGTTGTAGATGCGTTCACCTGTCTTGAGCACATCATCGGCGGTGAAGGGGATTCCCACCATGACCGAATATTGGGCAGCGAACTCTTCTGCCCCTTCTGCGAATGAACTGAACTTGCACAAATCCAGGCTATCCATGAAGGCGAACAGATCTTGCAACAATTTGAGCAATTCACCTTTGCCCTTCCACTCTAGTGGATCGGTCTTGAGTGGGATAAGACCCAGCTCGCTGGCGGGGGAGTAACCCCGAAGGTGGCAAGCACCCCGATTGCTCGTGGCATAACCCAAGCCCATCCCCTTTAGACCGCGGGGATCGTAAGCCGGGATGCCCATGCCCTTGACTGTCATGGCGATTTCGGGATGACCGAAGTGTTTTGCTGCAGCTTCGGTTCCACCAGCTAGGATATCTCCAACACCTTCCCGCAGAGCGATCTTAGGTATCAGTTCAACCATACCCATATAATCACCCCACTGCAAGCCCTCATATCCATTGAGATAACCCTTTTCAGTGGCTTCCATATACATAGCCAGAACATCGCCCATCTCAATTGCATCCAAACCGTAATCGTTACATAGGTCAATGAGTTTTGCAAGAGAAGGAGCATAATCGTTCTCACAGTTCGCTCCAAAAGACCAGGCTGGCTCATACTCGAGGCTTTCCATCCGTAATCCAGCAAAGGGTCCATCCTTTATCTCAACTTCCTTCTTGCATGCCACTGGGCAGGCATGGCAGGTTGGATCTTCGACCAGGATATTCTCCTTGACCCATTCGCCGCTAACTTTTTCTCCTTTGTCCCCGAACGTGACCAGCTGGCTATTGCGGGTAGGTAACGCGCCCATATCATTGGCGATGTTCATTAAGACATTGGTGCCGTAAACTGATAAACCGCCTTTGCGCGGGCTGGTGACGTTCGCTTCATCCATAATACATTTCAAAGCTCGGGCGTGGGCATCTTTCCAGGCTTCCCGATCTTTAGCTTTGGGAATCGCTTTTTCAGCTTTAACTACGATTGCTTTTAACTTCTTGCTGCCCCCCACACATCCGGTACCGCCGCGTCCGCTGGCGCGGTCATTTTCGTTTATCCAATTGCCAAACGGGGATAGATTTTCTCCACCTTGCCCGATGGCGATGACGGTTAAATCTTTCTCGCCATATTTGTCTTTGAAGAATTTCACCGTATCATGGACGCCTTTACCCCACAACTCGGAAGCGTCGTGGAGTTCGACTTTGCCGTCTTGTACATACGCGTAAACTGGTTTATCTGCTCTTCCTTTAAAGATCAAGCCATCAAACCCTGACCAACGCAGACGTGCGGCTGACCAACCGCCATGGTGGCTGTCCATGATAGTTCCGGTTAAGGGTGATTTGGTCACTACTGCCATGCGGCCGCTCATGTTAGCATCCGTGCCGGTCAATGGTCCGTTCATGAAGCAAAGGATGTTATCGGGAGACAGTGGTTCTACTTGAGGACCGTTCTCGAAGACATACCTCACCCCCAATCCGCGCGCACCAATATACTTCCGTGCCCAGTCCTCAGGTATGGGTTGGTAATCGACTTCACCTTTGGTGAGGTCAATGTGTGCTATTCGATTTGCATAACCTCCAAGTGCCATAATATTCTCCTTTTTTATACTAAACCTCTAGTGGGCACCAAAATCATATCGTCTAGATAATATTTTGTAGTAAGCCACCTCCTTCCTTGAAAGGGGGAATTTCTAGCTTGGTCAGTGAGTTATCGAAAAGTTTGATGATCCATACATTTTTATGAAATTATATACAACCAATAAATGGGAAAATTACCAATAAAAACAGATATTTAAAGGGGTTATCAGAAATAATATAGCATAAATACATCCAAAAATCAACATTACATTAGAGTATAATCATTTGCTGTGAATCTTAATTATTGAGACAAATGTCATATGAAGGGTGAAAAATGAAATTGTTCACACGTAAGAAAAAACCCAATCGCTTCTTAGAATTATTAATCCACCAATCTGAATTCGCAGTTCAGGGAATGGAAGCGTTAAAACAATACATGAAAAATCCTGACACTACTATATCTGAGCGTGTCACCAAAATCGAAGCTGAAGCAGATGAGGTAAGACGCATATTGATCGATGAGCTCAACCGGACATTCGTGACCCCCTTTGATCGCGAGGATATTTTCTCCCTTTCTTTGACCATCGATGATATTTTGGATTACGCTGAATCAACAGTTGATGAGATGGTTGCTCTCAAAGTCAAACCGAACTCTTACTTGGAACGCATGGTTTCTTTGCTCTCTGATGCCGCCATGGAGATCCATCGGGGGGTACTGCGGTTAGAAGATCACCCGAGAGTTGCAAACGATCATGCTGTCAGGGCTAAGGCATTAGAAAACCGAGTTGAGAGCGTATATCGGGATGCTTTAGCGGACTTGTTCAAAGACCCTGAGGATCTTAACGAAGTAATGGAAATACTCAAACTGCGAGAAATTTATCGTCACCTTTCAAATGCAGCAGACCGTGGGGATCAAGCAGCTAATGTAATCGGGGATATCGTCGTCAAGTGGATATAGGTTCGTCGTCTACTTTTGCAGCAAGCTGCTTCAATTTTTGGCTTACTTCGCGCCATTGAATCTTGGAAATACCTAATTTCTGGCGAATTTTTTCCGCTTCAATACCGGCGCGGAGGTCATTGAGGGCGCAGGTCCAGCGGCACATTTCGAATGAGAGGTGTTTATCCAATCCAGCTTGTTCACTCAAATCCTCGAGAAGATATTCAAGCCGGCGCGGCGACCAGGGAAAGAGACGGTCGCTCAAGTTGTACTGAGATTTGTACTCACGGTAAGCTTCTACCCAATCATTGGGAAGTGGTATTTTTCTTTCTTTGTAGCGGTGTTGAGGGTTAGGATAACGCACAAACAGGATTGGGCCATGCGGTGAATCCAGGTCAATATGGTTAAGGGTTAGGTTGAGGGCTTCACTCTTTTTTATACCTGTGGATAATAACAAAGCTGCCAGGGAATAATAGCGAGTGTCAGGATTCTTGGCGTTCCTGCGCTTTGCAGCTGCCTCCAAGATAGCAGCAGCTTCATCAGGAGTCAATACCGTTGGAAGAGGACTGATCACAGACTTCTGGATAACTGCTTCAGCAGGATTGACCAGGAGTACCCCATGTTCGTGAAGCCAGCGGAAGAATGCTTTTAGCGAAGTGGTCCGACGCGCCAGGGTTTTCGGGCTGCAGGGAATTCCCCGTCCTTTCTGCATCCATTGCAGGAAATTATTTAGATCGATCGTGGTTATACTTCCTAATGTGCGATCTGGGGGAAGGTAAGCGGCAAGCAGGGAAAGGTCGGCAGTGAAGGCTTTGATGGTGTGGATTGAATTTCCCTGGTCGTTTAAAAAAATCCGCCAGGCATTAATCGCTGGAATAAGTTGAGTGTGTGGAGTGATGTGTGCTGTTGGAGCAGGTCGGGTGGTCATAGTTGTCTCCATATTTCTAAGGATTATTCGTATAGCCAACGTGTGCTTAGTTTAGCCGATGTTCTTTTCTGTGTCAACAGGCAACTTGGGTATTCGTTAGCGCAAAGTTAAAATGTCCCTTTTTAGAAGGGACAAAAAATGGACAAACTACTAACAATGAGCAACAAAGAGATTACCCGTTTAGAAGTAATGCAACTTGACATGCAATTAGGGTTTTGCTTTATTCCCATGGAAAGTGATATCGAATTAATAGTGAAGTTTGAATTTCACACCTTACCGTTGAATCCATTTACAATTGGATTGACTTGACTTAATGGTTATGGTTGATTTAATATGAGAATTATGGTTCACCACAGGCGATCCCGCCGGAAAGCTTTTTACCTGCTTGCACTTTTGGGCTTAGTTTTCAGTCTATTGTCACAATCGGTTGGGGTACAGAGTCAGGTATCAGAAATTGGGGATAATCGTTTATACCTGCCGATTAGTTTCAAATCAGATCTTGTTTTGGTTATCGATAGTGTAAGGGTTATTCAAGGTGTGACCCTATCGGATGCTTATAAAGTGCACATCGCCAACCGAGATACTTTAGTCCGTGTTTTTGTGTCTTCAGGTAGCGAATCTCCTGTTTCAAGTGTAACGGCGCGAATGTGTGCATACAACCAACGAGGAGAGGATCTGGGATGCATTTTTCCAGATAACGGATATATCACCACGCCATCACTTGAGGCGGATCTTAATTCTACGATGAACTATTCTTTACCAACATCTTGGTTGTATCCTGGATATTCCTTCCACATCGACCTCTATGTTAACAACTCGATCTCAAACAATCAGGGTAGCGTCCGTTATCCAGAGACTGGCGTGCAGCCATTCAACTTTGTGACCATACCACCGCTTGAGGTAGCAATTATCCCGATCGAGTACAGACCATATTTTGATGATCGGGTATATAAACCGCGCACAGATAATTACAATTATCTGACCCGCATGCCGGTAAAACTTCTACCCTTTCCAACCATAAACTACCATTCGCAACCGTTTATGGTCTACCAACCTAACCAAATTGAACACAATCTAGATAATGCTTTGGGTTGGGTGCGTCTTTTAAGTCAGCTTAGTGCTCAGGTGAATATGGAGGGGGGTTCTGGTTCTCAGAAATACTATGGGGTTGTCAACTCCTACGAGGCTCATGGATGCAGCGGTGGATGTATAACTGGAATTGCCAATCTGCCAGGAAACACAGCTGTAGGGTGGAGTGGTTTTGGAGCTGGAACTTCAATTGCCTCAGAGACACTGACACATGAACTTGGGCATAACTTTGGCCGTAGCCACACTGTATGTAGCGGCGATGAATCTAACCCTGATATGAGTTATCCTTATTCAGGGGGAAGTATAGGGCAGTTTGGGCTGGATGTCGCTGCTGGTTTGTTACTCCCCCCTCAAAATCACTTTGATTATATGAGTTACTGTGATCAGCGTTGGACATCAGACTATACCTACAAGGGAATATTCGATTATGTCCATCAGAACTTATCGATTACCCCTCTTGGTCAAGAACATGGAGATTCTCTATATATAAGTGGTACGATAATCGATAACCGTGAAGTTATTCTCTATCCAATTTACCGTCAATTCGCGCTTATACCAGAACAATCTATTGGGTCTCATCGACTTGAATTTCTTGGGTCGGAAGGTGCTGTGCTGATGGACTGGTCTTTCACACCATATGCAATTGCCGATGTGGATGATGAAAATGTCTATAATTTTGGTTTCTTTATCCCAGTGGTAGAGGATTTTGTGGGGTTGAGAATTGTTTCGGCTGGCAAAATCCTTGGAGAGATCACATCTTCATCATCGAATTTGTTACACGACTTTGCTAGTGAAGTGATCGCTGAAAAGCTGGTTATTGATGGTAATGTTCTCCGCTGGGGTGCGGAGAAGAGTTGGAGCAATGAGGTTGTTTACCGTTTAAGACTTTCTACAGATAATGGATCGACCTGGATGGTCCTGGGAATAGATATTCGCGAGACAGAATTCACCTTGCCGGCGGATATCGACACGCTTGCTGATGGAATGTGGATAGAAGTTCAAGCAAGCTATGGATTGAACACCGTTTCAAAGCAGTATGTGGTAGGTGATTAATTGCTGTATATGGGTTTGAACCTTAAGTTCCTACTTCGGTGTAGCTTGACCCAACTCACCGTCATTATTACTCATTTTTAGGTGGGAGTTATGTTTAGACTAATGATAATATCAATGGTGTTACCGATGATATTTCTGGGATGCGCTCCAGGATCGCTAGGGTCTGAACCGACAGCAGCTCAGCCAAAACCGTCCGAATCACCATCCTATACCTTAGATCCACAAAATCAAAACGATCCTTCCACCACTGATGGCTTTGAGGAAAATGGCACCTTACATTGGGATCAGGCGGTTAATTTAATTATGGCAGGGAAGGTAAAACAGGTTGTCCAATTTCACGATCTTACCGTTATCCTGGTGTTGGATGATGACACAATCGTCGAGTCGGTTCAACCAGAGATCGATGATGTGTTCAGCGTAATCGACCTATGCGGGGAAAGATGCGCTGAGGTTATGATTGCTACAGAATAAATTTAGTGGTTAAAACCCAAATCGTCTGAGATGGAGCGCATCGCCAGGATGACATTCTGAACATGATCCCACAATTCCATGCCGAAGTCTTGGGCTGCCGCCTCAATCTCCTCACGATTCGCGCCAGCCGCAAATGCGCGATCCTTCCATTTCTTTTTCACAGACTTTACTTCCAAGTCATGCAGTGATCGAGAAGGTCGAACCAGAGCCACAGCAGTGATCAACCCAGTTATCTCATCGCAGGCTAATAACGCCTGTTCCATTTTTGATTCGCGTCGAACACCTGTATGGTCTGCGTGGCTCAAAATGGCTCGTACAATGACTTCATCTACACCCCGTTCTCTCAGGATCCCTGCACCTGCCTGGGGATGTTGTTCTAGGTTTGGGTGGATTTCCCAATCAAAGTCGTGCAGCAACCCGGTAATTCCCCAGGATTCGACGTCTTCACCTAGCTGTTCTGCGTAGAATCGCATTGCAGCTTCGACTGCCAGCATATGACGAACCAAGTTTTCGTTTTTAACAAACTCATGGAGAAGCGCAAGGGCTTGAGATCTAGTCATTGTGCCTCAAAAGATAGAATAGGTTCTGGATTACCCAAGACAGGTAAAGGTCGGGAGATTTTTGCCTCCCAAACTGCCACGACAGTAGCTCCGACTTCACGAATCTGCCAATACAGAAGCCGGTTTTGGCTGTAAGGCGGGAGTTGAGCAGCTACACCATAGGAGGATACTCCCAAAGTATTGCAGAGATAAAGCGCTCGCGAGAGGTGATACTTTTGAGTGACAAGGATAGCTTGATCCACATGGAAAATCTCTGCCGCGCGGTAGCAGGTATCATAAGTTCGCCGGCCTGCGTAATCCATGACGATATCTTCGTCAGGGACTCCTCGGCTGAGAGCATGAGCTCGCATGGCAGCCGGTTCGTTATAATTCCAAAAACGATTATCCCCACTCATCAAAATTTTTTCAACTTTGCCTGAAAAGTATAACTCTACTGCTGTGTTGACACGCTCCTCCAAAACAGGAGTGGGTGAACCGTCTCGCCATAATCCTGCCCCAAAGACGATGGCAACGGGATGGGATGGTGTGCTTTCGATATCTTTAATAAGCGATAACGAGTAAACCTCAGTGAACAGGCGCGGAAGGATTAAAGATAGAAGGCCTACAAGTATCAAGAGGACCGATAAGCGGATAATTTTTGCGAGAATAGACATTATCAAAGGCGAATTTTACCATAACCATATCCCTTTTAGCAGATGTAAATAAGAAAAGGTGGTTGTGGGTGAGCCGTCCTCAATAAAATTATCTATTGAACAATTAAATCAGGTAGATTTGGGTGATATTTTGAGCATGGATTACACTGCCTTTTCACGCAAGGTAGAACTGATATAATCCATTAATGCTACAACTATAGTGATTGCTAACATTTGAACGCTTGCAGCGCGATAATTTAACAAATTGATATTCTGCTGTAATAAAAAGCCTATTCCACCTCCTCCCACAAACCCAATGATTGTGGACATACGCACATTGATATCCCAGCGATACATGGTGAAGGAGATATAGGGGGGAATTATCTGAGGAATTACTGCATATACTATGGTCTGCAAGCGGGTTGCGCCTGTGGCTCTAATAGCTTCCAATGGTCCTGGTAAGATCGATTCAACTTGCTCTGAATAAAGTTTTGCCAGAGCAGCAACAGTATGCAGGGCTAACGCCATAACGCCAGCAAAAGGTCCAATGCTTAGGAGAACTACGAAAATTATTGCCAGGATAAACGCTTCAATGGAACGCAACGTATTTAGAATGGTTCGAAAAATATAGTAGATCCACAAGCCGATTGGAATTGAGTCTTTGCTTTTCGCCAGGGTAGCTATAGAAAGACCAATCAGAGCGCCAACACCGCCGGGAATCCACAATGTTTGTATAGGGTTATTGATCAGGTAAAGCCACTGCACCAAACCACCCAGCAAGGCTGCCAGTGTAAAGCCAGCTACAGAAGTAACCACCAGGTTTATGCCTTTTAATAATGTGGTTGGCAGTCGCTCGGTTATTGTTTGACCAAATCCACTGGCGATACTGCTCAGAGCGCCTCCTACCAACAAAGCCACTACGCCAATGATCAACGCATTGAGGATGTCACCCAGATTGGAAACGAAGGTTCCTAAAAAACCAAAGTTGCCCAAGGAGGGAGCAATTCGATTTCCTCCCTGGATTGCAAGGTGAGCAAGCAGGAAAAGCACTATGATACCGACCATGGCACCAAACAGAATAATGATTGGCCTGACCAGCCGCATAAAGTTGCTGGAAGCTGGCGTATCGAGTTGGGGTAATGCCAGGCGTACTGATCCCCATAACAAGATTGGGCTGAATATTAAACCGGTTACATTTAAAGCTGTATCATTGGTAATCAATTGGCTTATTTCGCTTGCCCAGCGACCAGCTGACATTCCTAACCAAATCCCAATTGGCCAGGCGATGATAGTCAAAGAAACGCTTGTAACTGGGCTTTTCACTTCCTTCATGATGTTCTTGGCAGCTAAGAAACTGATCGGGACTGCCAGGATAGTACCTAGTGTGGTAGCCAGTAAAGCCAGGAAAACAGTCTCCACAATTTTTGCCCAGGTTTCATGAGCTGTCCTCGTCAATTTTGGCAACCCTACATTTGTGCGCGTGATCGAACGGATGCTTTGTTCCTCTTGAACTGGTTGTCTCCTGGGAAGTTTGACAATCTCCGAAAAGTATCCGGTTGAATCGCTTTGAAAGTTGCCCAGTTGAATACTGATATCTAAATCACCCTTCGGGATAAAATTGATTGGTCCTTGTGAGTTGGGGGAAAAACCAAAACCTTCTACCTGGATTTCCGTGTTTGGGTTTGCACAATAAGGTGTCACCAGCATGTACGGACCGCTAGTGTCTGGTTCAGGGATATCAATGTTATCCAAAAGACAAGGATCATGAACGAGAACCGGAGCCTCAACTTGAACGATCTCTTGCTCATATTCGAATATGTCTGGTCGAGCCAAGGCGCGCAGGATACGAACGAATTGTTCTTGCCTGCGAGGTTCGCGAGGCCTTTCTAAGGAGACCTGGGTTACCTCGAAACCATATGCGTAAACAATTAGACCGGCAAATATTGCCAAGGCTAAGATTATTGATCTGCATAATCTCGGATACTTTTTCATCCTATCCAACTCGTTCAGCTTCTTGGCCGTAAATCTCTTTGAAGCGGTTATCGTCTATTTCTTTAGGTTGGCCGTCATAGACCAGCTTACCTTCATTTAAGGCGACCGTGCGGTCAGCGTAGCGGTGAACTAGATCTAGAAAATGTAGACTGCAGATAACAGTAACACCATCTTCTTTATTAATCTGCTCAAGATATTGCATGATGCTGTGAGCGAGCACAGGATCCAGGCTGGCAACTGGTTCATCAGCCAAGATCATTTCAGGATCTTGCATCATTGCTCGAGCAATACCCACCCGTTGCTGTTGTCCCCCGCTGAGTTCATCGGCACGGTTATAAGCTTTGTCACTTATTCCAACCCGAGCCAGCTGTTTTTTGGCTTTATTGATATCTTTTTTTGGAAAGAGATTGATAATGCTCCAAGCAGGAATCACGTATCCCAGCCTGCCAGCAAGAACGTTGGTGATCACATTAGAGCGATGAACCAGGTTGAAATGCTGAAAGACCATGCCAATTTTCCATTGATGCAAGTGTGCCAGGTTAAAAATTTGAGGGAATTTTAAAATCTTAATATTTTGGTGAGATTTTTCTCAAGACAAACAAGTGGCTTCTTATCCATGGGAGTTCTTTAAATGAATATAAATTAGGTTGCTTGCTTTCCCCTTGCCGATGGTCCCCCAAACGGGTACAATCTTCACCAAATGAACAATCAATCCGACTACCAGGAAGCTTTAAATTATCTCTACAGCTTTGTCGATTTTAGCTTGAGCAGGTTTGTTCGCTATTCTCCCGATATCTTTAATCTGCAACGGATGAAAACGTTGATGGCTGAGTTGGGAAATCCGGAAAGGAAATTCGCCATCATTCACATTGCCGGGTCGAAGGGGAAAGGGTCTGTGGCTTCCTTATGTGCCAGCGCATTGACGGCAGCAGGGTATACCACTGGGTTGTACACCTCCCCCCATTTATTCGACTTCGCTGAGCGCATCAAGATTGATGGGAAAAATATCCCTTACGCTGACCTGGTAGAACAAGTTGAGAGAATAAAACCTTTTGTAGCGACTATACCTGACCTGACTACATTCGAGATCACCACTGCGTTGGCGTTCTTGTATTATGCAGACCAGAAGGTAGATACAGCTGTCATCGAGGTTGGTTTGGGCGGTCGACTGGATGCAACCAATGTCTGTCAGCCTCTGGTAACAGTGATTACCTCAATTTCCTATGATCATACTGCTCTATTAGGAAAAACCCTCTCTGAGATCTCAGCCGAGAAAGGGGGCATCATAAAAGGTGGAGTACCGTGTGTCTTAGCTCCCCAGAAAGACGAAGCTCGATTTGTGATCGAACGCATCTGTGCTGAAAGAAGTGCTCCCTTGATTCAGGTCGGAAAAGATACATTCTTTGCCCCTTTATCTCGGTCTTTGGAAAGTCAGACATTGTTGGTTTGGTCAGCTTCTGAGCAGGAAAATGTTATTTCGTTTATTGATTCAGGGGGGCTCGAAGAGTGGGAGCCAACCAGGCTTACAATTCCTTTGTTGGGTTTTCATCAAGTAGAAAATGCTGCCACTGCTTATGTAGCTTTATCGATAGCGAATGAACGCGGTTTATCGGTCAGTGACCAAAATATTCGTGATGGCTTTAAATCGGTGGTTTGGCCTGGACGTTTTGAGATTTTGCAGCGATATCCCCCTGTTATCGTAGATTCTGCCCATAACCGCGACTCGGCCCTGAAACTTCGATTAGCGATCGATGATTACTTTCCAGGCCAGCCCGTGGTGTTGGTTTTTGGTGTCTCAGAAGATAAAGATGTTTTTGGAATGTTTTCAGAATTACTTCCACGTACGCGAGAGGTTATCGCTACACAGTCATTTCATCCACGCGCCATGGAGCCGCAAAAACTTGTTGAACTTGCTCATCAATTTGGAAAACCTGCCAAAGCTGTTCCAGATTTTAAACAAGCCATGTCAGAAGCATTGAGGTTGGCGCAAGGTGAATGTGTGGTATTAGTTACCGGGAGTGTTTTCATTGCAGCTTGTGGACGTCAGGAGTGGTTTGAGCTGAATGGCATTCAGGAGTATGAAGCTTAATGAGAAATAACAATTGGTTCTTACAGGATGATGACGGTGAATTCGGCGAAGCACTTCATAGGCGAACGGAAGAGCTATACAGCGTTCACGACACTTTGGTAGCTGATGATGGTTTAGTGGACTGCCCAGTTCTACCTTTACGCGACCTGGTCATATTTCCTCGCATGGTATCGCCGGTGTTTCTCGGCCGGGATGCATCCATAAAGGCGATCGAGGCAGCCCAAACAAAAGACCAAACTGTAATAGCCCTTTTTCAATTCGATCCGGATGAAGAAGATCCCGATCAAGGTAGTTTTTATCCAATCGGGGTAGAGATTGCTGTAGGCAGGTTGCTTAGTATGCCGGATGGATCCAGCTCAGCTTTGGTTCAGGGTCGGCGGCGTATCGAGGTTGTTGAGTTCACCCAAGAGCAGCCTTACATGCGCGTAAGGGCTCGTCGTATTCAAGAGCCTGAGAAGGTCGATCGCGAAGTCGATGCGACCATGCGCACAGCTCTGGAATTATTTCAGAATTGTGTTGAATTGAACCGCAGCTTACCTGATGATGCCTATCTTTATGCATTAAATATCGAGCAACCAGGATGGTTGGCAGATATGATCGTGACCGCGATTGCTCCACCAATAGAGGAGCGGCAAAAACTACTGATTATGGTCAATCCACTCGAAAGGCTAAAAAAGGTAATAAATCTTCTGGCTCAGGAGGTGGATGTCCTTGAATTAGAAGATGAAATCCATTCACGGGCACAAGGTGAGGTTGATCGAACTCAACGGGAGTACTATCTAAGGGAGCAAATGAAAGTTATCCAAACCGAGTTAGGCGAGGGAGAGCCTTGGTTGCGTGATCTGGATGAGTTGCGTAATCGTGTTGAATCTGCAGGTTTACCCGATGAGGTAAGGGATCGCGCTTTTAAAGAGATTGACCGCTTATCTCAGATGTCCCCAATGTCACCAGAGGTGACCATCCTGAGGACATATGTCGATTGGATAATTGAATTGCCATGGGCTCAGTCTACGGAAGACAACCTGGATGTCAAAAATGCTGGTATTGTTCTAGACCAAAACCACTTTGGACTATCGCGAATAAAAGAAAGAATATTGGAATATATCGCAGTTCGCAGTTTAAAACCAAAGCGTGATAAACAGCCAATTCTTTGCTTCGTAGGTCCTCCTGGCACAGGGAAAACTTCCATGGGTAAATCTATTGCCGATGCACTGGGGAGGAAGTTTGTGAGATTGTCCTTGGGAGGTGTGAGGGATGAAGCTGAAGTTAGAGGCCATCGGCGGACGTACATCGGGGCTTTACCAGGACGTATTCTCCAAACAATGCGGCGCGCGGGGACAGTCAATCCGCTTTTCATGCTCGACGAAATCGATAAATTAGGCCAAGATTTTCGAGGAGATCCAGCTTCAGCATTGTTGGAAGTGCTGGATCCGGAACAAAATTTTGCTTTCTCAGATCACTATTTAGAATTACCCTATGACCTCTCTAAAGTGATGTTCATTACTACTGCAAATACACCTGGTCCTATCCCGCCAGCTCTGCTGGATAGGATGGAGATTATTGAGTTCCCGGGTTATGTCGAAGAAGAAAAAGTTGAGATCGCCCGCCGATTTTTGATCTCTCGTCAAAAAGAAGAGAATGGTCTGGACCCTGAAGAAGTGCGCTTTCAAGACCGCGCCATCCAGCGGATGATCCGGGAATACACCTATGAAGCAGGAGTTCGCAACTTGGAGAGAGAACTCGGACGAATTTGCAGGAAAATTGCCCGGCTGAAAGCTGAAAAGAAACGATATCCGAGCCAGGTAACAGCAGCTTCACTTGAGCGCTTCTTAGGACCACCTCAATTCTTCAACTTGGAAGCAGAACAACAAGATGAGATTGGTGTGGCAACGGCCGTCGCCTGGACTGAATGTGGTGGCGAAATCATGCCGGTTGAAGTACTATTGATGGAGGGGAAGGGGAATTTACAAATCACGGGACAGATCGGTAACGTGATGCAGGAATCAGCTCAAGCAGCACTCTCTTACTTGAAATCCCGCTCCCGGCAGTTAAATGTGGCTCAGGATACATTTGATAACGTGGATGTTCATATCCACATCCCCGAGGGCGCAATCCCCAAAGATGGACCCAGCGCTGGAATCACGATTGCCACTGCTCTTATCTCCGCCTTTACAAGCCGGCCAGTCCACAAAGATGTTGGCATGACAGGAGAAATTACTTTACGTGGCCGGATTTTGCCTGTTGGTGGTGTACGTGAGAAAGTATTGGCAGCCCACCGAGCCGGGATAAAAACTTTATTATTACCTGCAAAGAATCATAAAGACCTAGTGGAAGTATCAAAAAGGGCAAAAGCCAGCTTACGCATCATTCCAGTGGAACATATGGATCAGGTTGTCGAGCTAGCTCTTGATTCAACACCTCCCAAGAAGATGCGCCCCCGTAGATTGCCATCATCTAAGAGGCGCAGTTCAGGAAAGGTAGAGCCAACCATAGGGGCTGCATCCTAGCAGTAATCCGGTAGTGGAACCGGCAATAGTCTCTTAGTTCACCAGACGATCAAAATTGCTTATGCCGTTGTGGTATTGATTTATGTGCCAGCTGGATTGTCACATGATTAGCCTTTTTAGGGGTTATCTACGCCAGGAAGGCACTCAGATCAATCTGATCTCTGCCCGTGTTTGTAGAAGCTGCTTCTAGATCGTGGTCTGGTGCACTTTGAAACTTTGATATCTACCGAAAAGAAATTTATGATCTGGATGACAGCCAGGAAAGGGTGTGTCAATGAACTCAATCTTCATGTTTAGGGAGATGAAATCTTGTAGACGCGTCCACCCGATAGATCAGTCAGATATACTTCGCCCTCTTCGTCCTCTCCAAAAGAACTAATCCGGTGAGGAGTAGAGGCTAGCAGCGCATTTTCCCATTGATTGCCATTCAATCGCAGCCCCCATATTTTTCCGCTACAATAATCTCCATAAATATAGATGCCGTGAAGCGCTGGGTAAGCTTGTCCCCGATAAACGATACCGCCGGTAATTGCGCATTCTGGGTTTGGAAATGAAATCGGATAGGTGTGTATTGGTAAGGTCAAGCCTTCCATGTTGCACTCATTTGATTGAAAGCATTCTAATCCCTCCATGATGTTCCACCCATAGTTCTCATCACCTGGGCTGTTTGCAGGCTGAAAATTTACTTCTTCCCAACGATTCTGACCGACATCGGCGATGTATAGGTCCCCGGTTAGACGGTCGAAGGAGAACCGCCAGGGATTTCGCAGACCAAGCGCCCAAATTTCTGGATGGTAGCCAGGATTGCCTATGTATGGGTTATCAGCGGGGATATCATATTTAGGGGTTGTGTTTATAAAGATGTCATTAAACACAGTGGGGAGATAAAGGGAAAGATCTAAGTCGGTTTGAGTTATTGAGGGAGAGACCGATTCAGGGTCGATTCTCAATATTTTACCGAGCAATGATGAAGGATCCTGACCATTTTCAAATGGATCGCCTCCACCACCACCGTCTCCAGTGCCGATATAGAGGTAACCATCTGGACCAAAGGCCAGTTGCCCGCCATTATGATTGCGATGTACGGGGTGAGGGAAAACCAGGATCTGTTCCTCGGAAGCGGGATCTGCCATATTGGGATCTACTGACAGGTGGAAGCGGGAGAGCACGTTGTCTCCATCTTTCATCGTGTAATAGACATAGAAATGACCCTTCTCGTTAAAACTTGGAGGGAATGCGACACTTAGAAGGCCTTCTTCATTCCCTCCACCTGAAGCTGGGGACTCTACTCGATCTTCAATATTTAGAAAGGACTCATCAGAAAGTTCTTCATCAAGGATATATATGCGCCCACGCTGTTCGACAATGAAGAGGCGTCCACTATCATCCCCTGTGTGGTTTAAATGAACGGGACGATCCAGCGAATCTGCAACCTGGATCAGGGAGATGCCAGGGAAAGTATCGCTATTTCGAGCATTGGCTAGTTTTTGAGGGTTCAAAAGGGTAGTAATTATGAATGTCAATGTTGCGATACTGGTTAAGATCACAAAACCCCAGATGACATAGGACTTTTTATAATTTTTCTGAGAGATCATTAGAGAATTTTATTATCCTTTACTGATTGGTTGATTGATAACCCTTTTCTTGAATTTATGATCTACAAGAAAAGGAAATTAATTCCACAAATGATAAAATCCGGAAGCGCTGGTAAGGTGTCTTTTTACCAAAAGCAGGTTTGCAAGCTGCATTATAGGCAATTATAGTCTAAAATGGAATATTTATGCTTCGAGCTAAGGCTAATCGAATTAAAAAGCGATTATAGTAATTGAAGGTAAAGACTTATACCTGAACAATTTGGTAATCTAAAACGGGGTAGAGATAGTCTCAACAGTTCAGATATGGGGAACAATGATGATTAATCCAGCGTGAATTTGTTCACTCTCTTGGAGGTTCACGGGCAGGCAT
>JACUUU010000019.1 GCA_014859065.1 Anaerolineales bacterium | reverse complement strand
CGATAAGGACACGCCGTCGGCGAGCAAGTGCAGTGAGAATTAAAAGCACAGCTGATGCGTTGTTGTTTACAACCAAAGTTGCCTCGGCTGCGCAAATTTGTTTAAGCAATTGGTCAGCGTGTAACAAGCGTGTGCCCCGCCGACCGCTGTGGAGATTGTATTCCAGATTAGAATACCCCTTAGCTACCTCATGCATAGCCTGGATTGCAGTTTGACTGAGCGGAGCTCGACCCAGATTGGTATGCAGAATGACACCCGTAGCATTGATAACTGACTGCAGGCTTGGTTTTATCAAACTATTTAACTGCTTACTGGCAATCTCGAGCAATTCTTGCTCACCTAATAGGATTTGCTCCTGCAAATATACCCGACGGGCTTCCTCCAACGCCTGACGGATTGCCTGAACAGTCAGGGGGTGTCCATAATTTGCCGTCCAATTGAATCCTGAGGAGGCGCGTAAGAGATGATCTACAGAAGGTAGAGAGCGGAGGTCAGTCATTGTTAAGGGAGAATGCGATCGTGTATCCTGCTCTTAGGTTACGACCGTCTTCTTTCAATTATGGTTTAAATTGGCTGCGCTCACGTAGCCGGAGAAGCCACTCAATTAAGATCAGACCCAATGCCAACAAGAGTGCTAAAGATAGGTTGAGAACTCGGCCGAATTGCAACCAAGCCAGTGTAGAAACATACACACCAAACTCGATTGCCTGGCGAAGAATGACAGCAGAGCTTACAGGAGGTGTAGACGGAAAGCGTCGGTTCAAGTATGCAACAGCGGGTAAGGCAGTTCCAGTCAATGCTAACACACCCAGGAAAAAGAATAACCACCGCGGGCCAACCGTTGGGAGCGTGTAATTTAGTAAAGCAAACAACCCTCCCCATCCTAGAATACAGAGAATCAAGGCTGAGAGCAAAAAAGATCTAACGGGAGGCGATGATTGCGAATCCATTGATACCGGTTGATTATATCGTAATTTTAATATAATGAATAACCCCCAGCTCCAAAGTTTGGTCTGTTCCTGGAGTTGGGGGTTGTTTTTATCGAGGTTTTATCGTGGCGATTATCTAATCAGCCCTGGAGTTAAACTTCACGGAATTCACCTTCAACAACTTCGCCTTCATCTTCAGGTTTTCCTTGAGGTTCCCCACCATCGTCCTTTGCACTTTCTTGTTGTTGAGCATATAACTGCTGGCTTATTGCATGGAAGGCGTTCTGAAGTTCTTCCATCTGGCTTTTTATGCTCTGAGTGTCATTACCCTTCATTGTCTCTCGCAGTGAATTAATCTTCTGTTGGATATTTTCACGTTCATTTGAGGGTACGCGATCACCCAGCTCGTTTAAAGTTTTCTCAGTCTGGTAGGTCAAGCTGTCAGCGTTATTACGTGCTTCAATCAGCTCACGTTGCCGGCGATCTTCGCTTTCATGTTCACGAGCTTCTTGCACCATACGATCGATGTCGGTCTTATCAAGTGTGGTTGAAGCAGTGATGGTCACCTTTTGCTCTTTTCCAGTAGCTTTGTCGCGCGCGGTCACATTGAGAATACCGTTTGCATCAATGTCAAAAGCCACCTCAACTTGCGGTAGTCCACGGGGTGCAGGAGGGATTCCTTCCAATCGAAAGCGTCCTAAGCTGTTGTTATCGGAAGCCATTGGTCGTTCGCCTTGTAAAACATGGATGTCAACAGCAGTTTGATTATCCTCAGCGGTTGAAAAAATCTCCGATTTTGATACCGGGATGGTTGTGTTGCGTTCAATCAAAGTAGTCATCACTCCACCAAGAGTCTCAACACCTAATGAAAGAGGTGTTACATCAAGTAAGAGGACATCTTTCATTTCTCCTCCCAGGACACCAGCCTGAATAGCGGCACCAATTGCCACCACCTCATCGGGATTCACGCCTTTGTGAGGTTCTTTATTGGTGAGTGAACGAACCAGTTCTTGCACCATTGGCATGCGAGTGGCACCCCCAACCAATACGACTTCATTGATCTCATTAGCAGACAAATTGGCATCTTTCAGGGCAGCATTGAAGGGGCCGCGCAATCGCTCTACTAAGTCTTCAGTCAATTGTTCGAATTTTGAACGCGTCAATTTGAATTGTAGGTGTTTCGGACCAGATGCATCTGCAGTAATGTAAGGCAAGTTGACCTCGGTCTCGCTCACACTGGATAGTTCTATCTTGGCTTTTTCAGCTGCTTCTCTCAATCGTTGGAGTGCCTGGCGATCGCTGCGCACATCGATTCCTTGTTCTTTCTTGAACTCATCGGCAATATAGTTGACAATGCGCTCATCCCAATCATCTCCACCTAGATGGGTATCACCACTGGTAGCTTTTACCTCTACCACCCCTTCTCCGACTTCTAGTAGTGATACGTCAAAGGTGCCGCCGCCTAAGTCAAAGACCAAAATTAATTCCTGTTCACGTTTGTCTAATCCATATGCCAAGGCTGCAGCAGTCGGCTCATTGATAATTCGCATAACTTCAAGACCAGCGATCTTGCCGGCATCTTTTGTTGCCTGGCGTTGGCTATCATTGAAATAAGCTGGAACGGTTATGACAGCCTTCGAGACCGGTTCTCCCAAATATGCCTCCGCATCAGTTTTTAATTTACCCAATATCATTGCGGAAATTTCTTGGGGGCTGTATTCGCGACCTGTCATCGGGATCTTCACTCGAGCGTCTCCAGCCGGTCCTTTGACAACTTGAAAGGCAACGATCTTGCGTTCAGCTTCTACTTCATCGAATCTGCGGCCCATAAAACGTTTAATCGAGTGCACGGTATTTTCTGAATTGATGACAGCCTGCCGTTTGGCTGTTTGACCGACCATGCGCTCGCCGGTTTTATTGAATCCAACTATGGATGGCAGCAAACGTGATCCTTCTGCGGTTGGGATCACTACAGGGTCTCCTCCCTCGATTACAGCTACCACGCTGTTGGTAGTTCCCAAGTCAATACCGATAATCTTTGCCATAGGTTTCTCCTTTCATACATAGTCTCTGCGAACTATGTTACCTTACGCGTGCAAGAAATCCGTTAACAAATCATAGGAGGGATATCAAATAAACACTGAGAACCTTTGGTTTTTTCAATGGTGGAGAACGAACCTCCAGACTTTGATACTGAATTTGGGGAAAATTAAGAATCATGGAATTTCATGTTTTAACGTTCTTGTTTGAACAATTAATATTCGAAGTAATTGAATCTCTAGGGCGGATATGTGGGGCATGGAGAGCGCGTATACGCCAGATATAGGCATTAATTCAATCATGAATATGTAGGTAAAGGAATCTCTATGTACTCAGCCTTTTTAAGATTATTAATCTTAAATTTATGAGTATTTTTAAGATTGCGTAGGTTAATTTCCTTGATTCAAAAAGGGTTTATCTGCTAGAATACATGGTGCATAAGCATCTGGCTGCCTTGAACATCGTTGTGAGAAAGTTGCCTGTCGATGAGCTTGGTAGCGCTAATCATTACCCAATCTTGTTGTGTAAATAGTGGTATCAAGAATCCACCGCACCCCCGGTGGTCTGATGGGGGGTATTTTTATCTCATTATGCGATGACATAAGAAGGTTTGTAAGGCGAGGAGGTGTCAAATTATAAAGGCTGAGCAAGCCTGGCAGGCAACTGTTGGGCAGTTACAATTGGAAATGCCCAAACCAGCTTATGATACCTGGGTATGCAATGCTGATTTTGTTTCATATGAAGATGGCGCATTTATTATTGGAGTACCGAATGCATATGCCAGGGATTGGTTAGAAAGCCGATTATCCAGCACAGTAAAGCGATTGTTAGCTGGCATAATGAACCGCACAGTGAATGTTCGCTTCATAGTTTGGAAAAATAAGAAAGATGACGAAATCCTGGAAAGTTCTAATATAACTGAAACCGTTAATGAAGAGATCCATCATTCGACCTCTTCATATATTAATTCACGATATACATTCGAAAATTTTGTCGTTGGTACAAGCAATCGCCTTGCACATGCAGCTTCCTTAGCTGTGGCGGAAAAACCGGCTCAAGCTTACAACCCACTTTTTTTGTATGGAGGAGTAGGATTAGGAAAAACCCACCTATTGCACGCAATTGGTAACTATTGCCTACCCCGAACGCTGCAAGTATTATATGTTTCATCTGAAGAATTCACCAACGATCTAATTAATGCTATCCGCTCACAAACTACCCAATCTTTTCGGGAAAAATACCGTAATATTGGCGTCTTATTGATCGATGATATCCAGTTCATTGCTGGAAAGGAATCTACACAGGAGGAGTTTTTTCATACCTTCAATACACTGCACAGCCAGGATAAACAAATAATAATTTCGTCAGATCGCCCACCAAAAGCACTCAATACACTTGAAGAGCGTTTGCGGTCCCGTTTTGAGTGGGGTTTATGTGCAGATATTCAGCTTCCGGATTTTGAAACCAGATTGGCGATCTTGCAATCCAAAGCTGAACGGGCAGGTCGAAGGATATCACCTGAGATCATGGAATTAATTGCGCGACGGGTGCAATCGAATATCCGCGAACTGGAGGGAGCATTAACCCGCGTGACAGCGTTTGCAGACTTGAGTGGTTTACCCTTAAATGCATCTTTGGTGAACTCTGTGCTTGAAGATATGCTTCCCCGAAGGACAGAAGTGCTGCCTGAGGAAATTGTAAGCCGGGTTGCAGAGGCTTTCGGTGTTACCTTGGATCATCTCCTCAGTCGAGATCGCTCTCGCCAGGTAGCTTTACCACGGCAAGTTGCTATGTATTTGCTCAGGGTGGACTCTAATATATCTTTGCCCCAAATTGGGGAAACTCTAGGGGGGCGAGATCATACAACAGTAATGTACGCTTGTGAAAAAATCGCTGATCTAATGGAGCGAGACGATCGACTTCGAAGGCAAGTTGTTGAAATACGGGAAAATCTCTACGAGTGACCTGATTATCTGGACCGGAAAATATAGAGGCAGTCTTGTTATGGCTGCGTTTTCTTATTCGATAAAGAACGAACCCACATAAGCAGAGATTGCCACCAATTTCGCAAATATTTCGAAATTGTCGACCAAGGGGATTCCATAGGCGGCTGAGCTTCTGCGGTATCGTGCCATGGATCAAGATCGAACATTTTTCGGATGGTATAGCGGACTAATAACTTCACAGTGGCGAGTGTAGGAGCAGCCAATATCAATCCAACGATTCCAATTAAATTGAAAGCGATCAGCGCAACCACTAAAATCGCAGCCGGGTGAAGATTTAGCGTCCGGCCTAAAATCCTGGGGGTTAGAATATTGTCGAAAGTCTGGTCTAAGATGATCCATGATACCAGCACCAGCAGGGTAAACTGCCAGGCTTGTAACCCGAACACATTGTAAGCTTGAAAGAAGGAGACCACACCAGCAATTACCAGCACAATAAAAGGTCCTAGATAAGGCACAAATTTGGAAAGGCCAGCTAAGATTGCAATCCCAAGTGATATGCGTAAGCCTAGTATCGAGAGTAAGATTAAATTCAGGACTACGGCTAACCCAAAAATAAAGAGCTGACCCCTCAAGAAAGCGTTCCAGATATTGCGTAATTCACCCGCTAAACGACGAATTTCATGGTCGTATCCAGGGATTTCAAACTTGAAGAGCTCGACAGGGACCTGCCCCCCTTCAGCCAAAAGGAAATACGAGATCACCAAAATGAAGAGTAACCAGCCCATGGTTACAGCTGCACTGGCTGCAAATGTGCTTATTATGGTCGCCATTTGACCTAGAATCGGCTGAAGGATATTTAGAACTTGTTCACTGAGGTATTGTAAGTCGAATTGGGAAAAGTCGATTGGGAAGGGGCCGATAAAGTAGGTGGTTTCAGAAAGTTGAGTTGCTAAATTTGGGAGAGTAATTTCTATGAAATTTTGAACAACCCGGATCAAGCTCTGGAATTGCTGAGTAATTGTGTATCCTGACCAGGTGAAAAATCCAGCCAGCAAAATTAAGACTACCAGGTAGACGATATTTACTGACATACGCCAATTCAATTTGGTAGCACGACTCAGGTAGCTTGCGATGGGATGGAGGAGATATGCAAGGATAATGGCCAACAACAAGGGCCCGATGATATTACGAAAGTAAATGATCGTGGCCGCGACGATAGCTACGATCGTCAATCCCACGATCAACTTGGTGTTCGTACTCCAGTTTGGAGTTGGTTGGGGTCGTTCAGATGTAGCCAACTATTAGTCTCGATCAGCGTAAAAAGAAGGAGAGAACCACCAAAACCACGAAGAATGAGCCTGCCAATATGCCGATGCGGCGTAAATCATTGATAACATAGGTATAATCCGGGTTAAATTCACGCCCCATAATTCTTTTTGCAGTCGATGTGGTCGCTGAAATTTGGCTCTCACGCGAAGGCAGGATGCGAGATTGTCGCTTGCGTTTTCTACTCATGATACTTGAATTTAATCCTTTTCACAGATACATTATTCGCCGTTCAATGACCCTCATTATAAAGATGAGCTGTCACAACGATGCGTTTATTGTTAATTAAATAAGGATAACACGAAATCAGGGTTACGATGGGATGATTCGTTGGCGCCAATACTTCGATATGGTCGGGGTTCACTATTTGGGTCTCGGCAACAAGGTAGGTATATGCGCTTTGTTGAGTGTGGACGATCACTTGATCACCAGGAATTAGACGGTCGAGGTAGCGGAAAATTTCACCATATATATCGTTGTGGGCAGAAAGAACCATATTGCTATCTTCACCTGGATTTGCTGATCCAAGGTGCTGCCCTACGCCTTTTATTAATTGTTCCCAGGAGTCCCCTTGCACGACAGGGGCATCCACGTCGATTGACGGGATCTGAATATGGGTTGCGTGTTGAGGTGCTGGTGTTGGAACAGGTTGATTTGCCAGAGATTCGACCAGAGGTCGTAAATTTTCGGGAATTTCAGCTTCGTTCGGTTTTGCCCCTCCAGGTGAAGTTGGCGGTGTATGCCCAGATGGCAGCACAACCGCTTGGACGATAGGAGTTATGGATGGAGTGGGTTGAGCCATCGCTTTTGCCATTTCTTGATTGAATGCCTGTAGTATATTAAAACCAGAATAGGCGATGAACAATAATCCAAGTATTGCCAGGATTTCTATCGAAAGTAATAATTTGTCCACAAACCTGTAGCGTTTTTGGTTTGGAATATTCGTGTTGGGTAGATCAAATGATTTATGTAATCGTCCAGTGGATATACCATCGTCCAAGTGAAATTGTTTCTCGCTTGAGCGGTTGAGTATACGTCCCGTTCGATGATAGTCTTCCAGGCGTTTTGAACGCTTAGCACGCAGCTTCTCAAACAGCGAACGACGTAATTCTTCAATTGTTGTGTTTTCTTGGGGACTTCTATCGCTCACAATAAAGATTATACCGCAGAGCAGCTCATTTTATGTCTGAAGAGAGGCATTGAGGGATATTGATTTTCGGATAATTACGACATATGAAAGAAGAACGTTTGGTTGTCTCTGATGAAGAATGTGAGTTTAATTAAGGATTTCTAGGTTTGATGATTAGGTTCAAAGTAGTCTAATAATATTTTTTCCAGCTTCCTGGCGAGGAGAGGCCGGTCGAAGTGAGCTTTAACAGCTGCCCGACCGCGTTTGCCCATTTCATATCCCAATTCTCGGTTATTTGCCAGTGTGTTGATAGATTCTGCCAATGCTTTGGCATTTCCGGGGGGGATTGTAATCCCTGCTTCAGCTCCTTCCACTACCTGGCAGATCACACCGGCGATTGCCAGGATTACAGGTCGCCCAGCAGCCATATAGTCAAAAACCTTGTTAGGGTAAACAGTTGTGTATTGGGGGATTGGCTTGAGAATAGCCAAGCAGGTATCCGCAGCAGCCAATGCTCCGGGCATCTCATTTTTGGGGATCGGGGGAAGAAACTTGACATTCTCTAAGCCCATCTTTGTTGCTTTAGACATCAGAGACGATTTCTCCTTTCCATCGCCAAGAAAAACAATCACGACCTCCGGGCAGCTTTGCAGCAGATGGGCAGCTTCTAAAACCACCTCAAGGTCATTGGAAATTCCGTGAGCTCCAGCATAAAGAACTACAAACTTATCCTCCAGGTCAAATTTTTTTCGAAATAAGGAGCCATCATCTTGCGGGTCAAACATACTAATATCGGATCCATTCGGGACTAACTCAACCTGGCGTGCCCCTTTCAAACGGACGTGTTCGATGAATCCTGGTGAATTGACTATAACCAGGTTAGCTCGGCGGTAAAGAAACCTCTCTAACCATTCAGAAGCGTAGATAAGCGAAGGTTGTTTTAGAACACCGATCCCCACTGCAAAAGAGGGCCATAAGTCGCGCACCTCGAAAAGGAACGCAGCTCTTTTTAGTTTCCCCAATGCCCAAGCAGTGATTCCCTGAAAAATTGGTGGTGAGGTCCCCCAAACCACATCGACATTATTTACTTTCAAGCCTGCCCAAAAAGACATAATCATAAATGAGAAAAAGGCAAACAGGCGATGTGCAAAACTGCGATGCAGGGCTGGATAGGTGTAAACCCGGTGGATGTCTATTTGTCCTAGGTGGTTTCTTTCAACTATTGAGTTTCTTTGAAGCGCTCCAATATTTTCTGGTTTAGTTGAGCCGGTAAGGTAACTTACCTGGCTGGCTATCACAGTGATTCGATGACCTTTGGCTGCCAGGTGGCGAGCCATTTCATGGTGGCGTGTGCCTCCGGGTTCATCCAGAGCAGTAAAGGATTGGTGGATTAAGAGTATGTGCATAAGTTATTGCTTATCGGCAGTCATAAGTGAGTGGAAACCAATTGTGTTCCTTATGGTTGGTCAGTTTTCGTCTCTGAGTCGATTGGTGGTAGGATCCATTCGGTGACTAAACCAAAGGGCAGTGGGTTTTGTGAATTAATTGCAAAAGAGAGTGCGGGTTTTATATGATTATAAGTGGGGGAAACCCATCCTAAAAAGGATGGGACAGGGCCTTCTCCGTAGACTGACTCCCCAGCCCTGACCAATTGGACATGAAGAGGAGACTGGTGTGTGTCAAAGGCAGGATCGGTATCTGCATGCAATACGCGTATTATTTTAATGGTATGCCAACCCGTTAGTGAATTTATTTTAAGAGTAACTGAACCTGCATCAGGATTTTCTTCAAGCTCCCATGACCAGTCAGGCAATAACCAGTGCAGACGGGCAATCTGAAAGCTTTGTGTTTGTTTGGTTGGGAAAGGTTTCACCGGCAGGAACTCGTCTTTAATTGCCCAGCGACCATCATGAAACCCAGTTACTGATCGCCTGTGGACTACTCCAAGATGGCGATACCCTTCATGTTTTGCAGTCAGAGATTCCCACGAACCATCTTCAGCACGTTGATGTGAGATCAATTGAGCCTGAGCCCAATCTAACCATAGAAAACGACCAGCGCGGGTCATTTGGTCTTGGCTGGCGATGGAGACCGTGTTGTGGACAAGGGTGCCGGATAATGAGTTTTCCCATGGTGAGGGTGCATTGTATAGATAGGTGCCTGCATCTTGTGCTATGTTGCGACCGCGCCACCACATGTCGAGGTGCAGCTGCTCAGCATGTCCTGGCCGGCTCGAGAAGTGGGCAATCCGAAAGTAAGCCCAAGTTTCCTGCTCAGGCAGACGGATTGTTGTAGTTGAGGGTGTTTTCTTATAGGATTGATCCACTGCGGTTATCTCTGGTTTGGTCTTCAGCCAGAGAGGCATTTCATCACACGTGCCAGTTTCAAAGAGCTGTTGATCGAGAAATGATAAAGCTGCTGATTGTAATACCGGACGATAATCGTAATGGGAACAGGTGCTCAGGGGTAAGATATAAGCACCGTCGTTCGGTCCTAGATTAGGAACTCGACCCGTTTTGAAATCGAGAAGATTGTGCAGCCAGTGAGTTGCAGCTGCCAGGAGCTGTCGTGATCGTTGTGGAAACTGCTGTTTATTGTGAGACGCAACCATACCTGCCCATAAATAAACCTGCAGCATCAAGCGATGGTAATTACAGCTGTGCTGGAGATAAATACCTTCCTCTGAGACTTGTTCTTGCAGACCTTTATGCAGCCAATACCAACCCGTTTTCCGCCATTCTCCTGCATGAGGGTGATCGGGAAGGACTGACCCGGCAGTGTACAATCCTAACGCCTCAGTCAAGAGGTGGTTGTTGTTTTGAGCTCTGGCATAAATCAGAGTCGGCGGGATACGGGATGCATGAGCAGCCACCGATTGCCATAAAGCCTCACTGCGTTCGGCTGTAGTGTGGGAGGAATGTTGGAAGACATGTCCGGCGAAAACCAGGGCAAGCATACGCAGGCTGACCTCCTGGGCAGAAACCCAGTGAGGTCCCAAATTAGGAAGGTTGCTTTCAGAAAAAGTTTCGTAATATAACCAGAAAGCTTGTGGATAACGCTCATCACGGGTAACACAGTAAGCTCGACCAAGGGTATAAACCCAACTCAGGCGGCCTTGTTCCCAGATAAGTTTAATATCTTCAACATTGGGGATTTCTGGGGCTCTTTCATACCTTGTCCAATGTTCTAGCTGGAAAGGGAGGCTTAGATCAAGCGATGTCGGTGACCCGCCAAAGATGCGTACCTTGCCTGAAACGATCTCATTCGCTTCAGCCAATAGTTGAGAAATCTCACTGCCGATAGAAGCTGTCAATTCCTCTTCAGTTGGCGGCGAAAAAATCAAGGTGGGAGATAGTGAAGGTAGTTTCTCAAAGGGAAGGGATGGCTTATACCAGGCTTCCCGAAGCGCATTAACAGGCGTCATCCAACGTAGGTATCCAGTGAGTATACCAAGCCGATAACAGGAATATAAGGTAACCTGTCGAAGCCCAAGTTCACGCAGTGCTTTAAATAATGTGACTGTATTTGCAATAAAGGGCACGTTTTTTCTATTCTAGGAAAGTCGATTGATATTAGAAATGTATATTTTAAGGTTGTGAACGTTCAACCCTCTCGGAGAAGGGAAGCCTTTGGAAGGGGAATCAATACTGTTTCGTGAGAACGTATTGATTGGACAGTAGAAAACGTTGCCTGGGTGACACCGAGAAGGTGGTCGTAAGGGATGGGAGGTGGGCTGCCAGCGATGATGGCTTTGCTAAAGGCTAACCACTCCCCATTATGACCCTTGTCCTGTCGCAGGCGAGAACGCACAACAGTTCGATGTCCTTTGGAAATCATCTCTAACGAGCGGAAATTGTCCAGTATAGCGACTTTTCCGCCTGTAAATACTTCTACCCGCTCTTTGGGTAAACGGCGGTCACCGTTGGCGAGGTATGAAACTATCCCTATGGAACCATCAGAGAATGATAGGTTTATGACAACATTGTCTTCGCGATAACGTCCATTATCGGGCAATGCCAAGGCAGTGACAGATAGGGGTGGGTTGCCTACCATAAAGGTAAGGAAATCAATAAAATGGCAGGCTTCACCGATGATGCGCCCTCCTCCAATCTGAGGGTCGTGAAGCCAGTGGTTCAATGGTAGATAACCAGCGTTAATCCGGTAATGAGCGAGGAGTGGTTCCGCCCGACCATCCAGGAATTCAAGGAGGCGTTGAGAGAGGGGTGCGAAGCGTCTGTTGAAACCGACCATAAGCAGAGGTGAGTGCGGTTTTTCCAGTGCTGTGGCGATTTCATGCAGCTGCTCTTGGTCGATCGCCAATGGCTTTTCGCAGAAAACATGTTTACCATTCTCCAATGCCTTAAGTACCTGTTGGGCGTGTAAATGGTGCGGTGTCAGAACTGCAATGGTATTGATTTGAGGGTCTTCAAGTAAGGAAGATTCCTTTCCGGCAGCGTATCGAAATCCAAATCTTTTGAAAGCATGGGAAGCACTCACCCCAGATGCAGAAGCTATCCCCACCAATTCGAGGTTGGGGATTTTTCTTAAGCTCGGCAATAACACTGTGGTCGCGAAATTTCCGGCGCCTAACACACCGAGTCTGCATGTTTGAGCGGTTCCAGATGTTGCAGCCGCAGGCTTGCCAGGTTCCGGTTTGATACCCACAGCTGCTAAATCGTTGTGTTTTGCCTCCCCGTAAGTTAACAGTACGCCCAGGAAAGGCTCAGGAAGTTTTCCGGTGATGAGCTTGTACGCTTGCTGAGCTTGATCGATAGGGAAGCGGTGAGTGATCATTGGGAGGACATCAACCTGTCCCGAAGCAATTAAGTCGACGAAGGCTTCAAAGTTGCGCCCTTCGGTCCAGCGAACATAGCCGATTGGATAGTCAATGCCAGCTTCTTCATATATCGGATCATAACGTCCTGGACCATAGGAGCGGGAATTAATCAAAGAGAGTTCTTTGTCAAAAAATATTTTGCGGGGCAGATTGAGACCAACATTGCCAACAGCAACCAGGCGTGCGCGGTCACGGGCAATAATTCCAGCTAGTTCTACCGGGTCAGCAGAAGGTGTATCTGCACAGATGAGCACTGCATCACAACCTTGCCCACGTGTGAAACTTTGGGCTGCCTCAACTGCTCGCTCGCGGAGTTCTGCTTGAAAACCTAACTCAACAGCTAGATCAACCCTTTTAGGATCGCGGTCAATACCCAATGCCTGGCAACCAGCAGCCCTGGCAATATTCATGGATAATAAACCAAGCAAACCCAGACCTATTACAGCTATGCGTTCGCCGATCTGGGGTACTGCAAGGCGGAAGCCATGTAATGCGATCGCGCCTAAGGTTGTGAAGGCAGCTGATTCGAAGTCCACTTTATCCGGGATGGGAGTGAGCAGGTTTTGGGGAATCAAGGCATATTCCGCATGTACGGCATACCCACCTCCGCTGCAAGCTACCCGTTGACCTGCTCGGAAACCTTGTAAACCTTCACCAACCGAAACGATTGTTCCCGCTGACGAATATCCCAGAGGCATTGGTTGATCCAAGCGATTGAAGCTGGCTTCCAGTGTGGTTAACAAACCTTCCCGGCGAGCTTTATCCAATGCCTGGCGAACCAGGTCAGGGCGAGAGCGAGCTTTTGATAGCAGAGATCTCTCCGCGAATTCAACCAACATTCGCTCAGTACCTGCCGATACCAGGGATGCAGATGTTCTTACCAGGGCAGTACCTGGATAAGGTGAGGGGACCGGCACATCCGCTATGACAGTCTCTCCATCGCGTAAGTTTTGAAGAACTTGTTTCATGATGTCGATTATAGCGCGGATTTTTCTGAAATGATATAATGGGCGGGCTTTGTTTTGGATTTGAGCTGAATAAATTCGATTGGGGAGTATGAATGGCTGATAGTAGAGTTGAAAAACTGGCACGCATTTTGGTAGAACACTCCGCTCGTATTGGTGCGGGGGATCGGGTAGCAATCGAAACGACAACTATTGCTGAACCATTGGTTCGCGCTCTGGTTATCCAGGTTCTAAAATCAGGAGGACATCCGCATCTCTTGATCGACCTACCTGATTATGATGATATTTTATTGACATACGCAAACGAAGATCAATTAGATTTTGTCCCTACGTTTCAATATTTGGCTTATGAGCAGTTCGAATCGCGCATCCGCATCAATTCTTCGGTGAATACTCGCGCGTTGAGTGGAGCAGACCCAATTCGTCAAAGACGCAGGCAAAACACTCTATCTAAAATTTTGCAATTACAAATGAAACGCGGGGCTGAGAAGAAGTTCCGTTGGGTCAGTACTTTATACCCCACCAATGCTCTGGCTATGGAAGCTGAGATGTCCCTGAGAGAGTACCAGGATTTTGTATTTCGTGCCTGCCACGCTGACGAGGATACAATCGATCCGGTGGAATATTGGAAAGGTGTGGAGAAACAACAAGAAGTTATTGTTAATCGAATTGAAGGCCACGATAAAGTCCAGGTTCGCGGTCCTAATGTTGATTTGGAGTTGTCGATAAAAGGACGGACTTTTCGTAATGCCAGCGGTCAGCACAATATGCCAGATGGGGAGATCTATACCGGGCCTGTCGAGGATTCTGCTAAAGGATGGGTGCGGTTTTCTTACCCAGCAATCTCTCAAGGACGAGCTGTTGAAGGTATTGAATTGTTCTTTGAACAAGGTAGGGTCATCCAAGCTACTGCAACCAAAAATCAAGATTTTTTAAACGAAATGCTGGACAGTGATCCGGGAGCACGTTACCTTGGTGAGTTTGCGATTGGCACAAATTTTCAGATTGACAGGTTTACCGGTAATATCCTCTTCGACGAAAAGATTGGTGGCACTTTTCATATGGCAGTTGGTGCCGGGTATCCCGAAACCGGAAGTAAAAATAAGAGTGCGATCCATTGGGATATGATCTGCGACCTCCGCCAGGATTCGGAAATTCTGGTTGATGGTGATGTCTTCTATCGCAATGGTGAGTTTGTTAGTTAACTGGTAAGAAAGGATTGAAACGAGAATCAATGCCAGAAAGGGAGAGCTTGCTTTCGCTGGATAAAGAAATCCTGATCGATATGCTTGAGGATCAGGCTAAGAACTGGCTGGCTCATGATGGGTTGTGGTTTCAAAAGGTTGAAAGGCGGTTTGGTATCCAAACCGCAATCGAACTGGACAAGGAAGCATGGATCGAATTTACCCAGCTTGAAGCTAGGCGGATTATGAAACGCCATGGGATTAAACCTGGAGGGGGGTTGGAGGCGTTGAGGGTCGCATTGGGTTTTCGTTTATATGCCAGGATCAACGAGCAATCCATCCATTATATCGATGAACGAAATCTCCGGTTTGAAATGAACGAATGTCGAGTGCAGACTGCAAGGAAGCGAAAGGGGCTGGCAGATTTCCCATGTAAGGGACCAGGTCTAGCTGAATATGCCTATTTCGCAAACACGATAGACCCGCGCATTCGGACAAGGGTGATTGCCTGCCCTCCTGATCCTCATCCAGATTCTTATTATTGTGCCTGGCAATTTACATTGGAAGATGATGTCGTTCCTCAAGATCAGCTTTTGGGTGAGGGGTATCAAAATCTCTTATTGGAGTAAGTTCCGCTCTGCTTTCCACATCTGCCAGTAAAACCCTTGCTTATTTAGCAACTCTTCATGTCTCCCTTGCTCGATTAAACATCCATTTCTAAGCACTAATATTTCATCAATATCATCCAAACCATAGAGGCGATGAGAGATAATCAGGGTGGAACGACCTTTCATTAGGGTTCGGATGGTTTGCCAGATGCGTTTTTCTGTAATTGTATCTAGATTCGCAGTAAATTCATCCAGGATGAGAACCGGGGCATTTTTGAGAATTGCGCGGGCAATGGCAAGTCTCTGGCGTTCACCTCCACTCAGGCGAATTCCTTCTTCACCGATTCGCGTATTGTAACCATGTGGGAAATTTTGGATAGCATTATGAATTTGCGCTAATCTGGCAGCCTGAACCAGTTCGCTTTGGGTTGCCTTAGGATTAGCGATCAGCAGATTTTCGCTTATCGTAGCGTTGAACAGTTGAGTATTCTGGGTGACCACTGCGAACATCTGGCGAACATGATCTTGATGAAAATGGCGTATATTTTGGTTGTTGATTAATATTCTCCCCTGCTGATATTCCCAAAAACGCAGCAGCAGATTAATCAATGTGGTTTTCCCAGAGCCGCTTGGTCCAACAACAGCTTTAATCTGACCAGGGTGAAGTGTGAGATTAATTTTCTTAAGGGCAGGTGATTCATCAGAAGTGTAGCAGAAACTGATATCCTCAAATATTATTAAAGGGGGCGAGAGAATGTTTGGGGATCTCGAACCATTTCCGAAATTGGATTGGAGCATGTCATCCAGTTGTTTGAGTTTAAGCGGTAATGGATTGTCCAGGTCACGGACAGCTGGGGGGATGTCGACGATCTCCATAAGGCGCCGCGCAGCCTGTAGATTACTATCAATGTGCTGAGCAGTCAGCGGCAGTGGATAGACTGCCTCAAAGCTGGTCAACACAGCCAGGACAAGCACGGGAAGATACACTCCCTGGATATGTCCCTGGTGCACCAGCGGGATTGCCAGAATCAATACCGTCCACGTCGCCAGATGAGCTATCAGGTTTCCTGCGGCTGTTTGCATTCCATTTACCCAGGCATAACGCTTTTCTGTACTGCTCAAGCTCTCGATTTCTTTGGCGACCTTTTCCAAAAGGTGAATTTCTCCGGAGAATGCTTGAAGGTCAGACATACCTTGGATGCTGTCGACAAAGGCTGCGTGCAAGTCGGAACGAGACTTCAAAAGGCGCTCACCGTTCTTTCGGTTGATGACCAAAATTAATAGGGGAAGGAAAATTCCGGCAGTTGAAAGGAACGCCAGCGTGGTGATGCTCAGAGATGGGTGAAATGAATTCATGAAAGCGGTTATTAGCAGCACCACTAAAGCAGCTACCAGAGGTGGAGAAACAGCCCGAAGATAAAAATTCTCCAAGGTATTGATGTCTGCTATGACTCGGCTAAGCAGATCTCCACTCCGGTAGTGGATTAAGCGCGCAGGCGCCAGAGGTTCGAGGGCTTGATAGAACCAGACACGCAACCGAGCCAGGATGCGGAAGGTTACATCATGAGAAACATACCTTTCAAGATATCGAAAGACGCCTCGCCCCACTCCAAAGGCACGCACTCCTACAATTGGTACTTGTAATGCAGCAATTGAAGGCTGCAGGGCAGCTGCAGCAATGATATATGCGGAAGTTGACATTAAACCTATACCACTAACGATGGTAATGAATCCCAGCAAGATCGAAAGGGCTACCAACCCTTTGAATGGCGTTAAGAAACTGAGCAGATGGCTTAGGTGACGTAGGGAAATGGATCCTGTCGGGCTTTGATGAAAATTCTTATTCGAGATTTGGGGTTCAAATATAGCTGGTTGGAGTTCAATGCTGTTCAATGGCTGGATGTTGTCTTCGGAAACGATTGTGGGGTAACTCACAATTTCCGCGGTTCCAGCTTCGATTAGCTGTTGGTAAAGCCCGCTTTTGCCGCAGAGCTGTTCATGCGTGCCAGCTTCTATCAAACGACCTTTGTCTACCACCAGTATCTGGTCAGCATTGCGGATTGTGTTAAGCCGGTGAGCGATTATCAGGCATGTACGACCTTGCATCAATCGATCGATCGCATCCTCAATCAGGACAGTATGCTCAGGGTCAAGATTAGCTGTTGCTTCATCGAGGATCAAGATGGGCGCATCTTTGAGAAAAGCCCGAGCGAGCGCGACCCGCTGAGCTTGTCCTCCACTTAGACGTTGAGCGCGTTCGCCCACGATGGTTTCATACCCTTGGGGAAGTTCTTCGATAAACTCATGAGCATAAGCGAGCTTTGCCGCGGCGACAATCTCATTTCTGGATGCGTCTTGTCGACCAATCCGTATATTTTCGGCGATAGTGGTGTGGAATAAATAAGGATTTTGTGGAACCCACGAGATCATTTTTCGGGAGAGCTCTATGGGTATTTCTTCCAGGTCTTTTCCACTTAAGCATATTGTGCCACTCTCGGCAATCAAGAAGCGGTGTAAAAGTCGTGCAATCGTGCTTTTCCCAGCTCCACTGGGACCGACGAGTGCGACCTTCTGACCCGCAGGAATTTCAAATGAAATCCCATCAAGCGCTTTTTTCCCATCCGGGTATGTGTAGTGGACGTCTTTGAACGATATGGAAATTGTTGATGGTGGTAATGCAATCAGATTAGTGTCAATTCTACGGTTATTTGGGACAGGCGTTTCAAGAATTTCAAAGATCCTGTTTGCTGCGGTGATCCCTGCCATACCAGCATGGAAACGTGTACCGAGCATCCTCAGCGGCAGGTAAAATTCTGGAGCGAGGAGCAGTACGAAAAAAGCAGATTCGAAATCTATATACCCATAAAGCAATCGCAATCCAATCTGTACTGCAACAACGGCTGTGCTGAGTGTAGCTACCAATTCCAGAACAAGCGCGGATAGAAATGCGACGCGCAGGACACCGAGGGTGGTTTGGCGATAACGATCGCTAATTTTGGAAATAACCTCAATCTGCGCCCGGCTGCGCCCAAAAATCTTCAGTGTGGTCAAACCCTGGATAACATCCAAGAAGTGAGTGCTCAAGCGACTGAGTGTTTTCCACTGTCGTCGCGTTAGAGAGTTAGCTAACCCTCCGATGAGGATCATGAAAAGAGGGATGAGAGGGGCGGTGAGTAATAAGACAAGACCAGAAAGCGAATCGAGGGGAAAAACAAAAATTAAAATAGTCACTGGCACCAGGGCTGATAAAGCCAGTTGAGGGATATATTGGCTGATGTAGGCATCTAAACTTTCGACGCCTTCCATAGCGGTGTTAACCAGTTCACCCGTGTGTCGATGTTGGTTATTTTTCCCTCCCTTATCGAAATATGGACCTAACTTTTGGATGTGTTCGAACAAACGTTGTCGCAGGTCGGATTTAACCCGGGTTGCTAAATGGCTTGCACTGGTTTCTGCAAGCCATTGGAGGGAAGATCGTAAAATAATGAGGACCGCTAGAAGTACAATAAAAGGTGCCACTCCTGGTAGAGAAGCACCTCCCAGAAACACCTGAGTGATAACCCTGGCTAATACATGTGCATGAAAAATGGTTACTACGCCGCCCACCAGCCCCAAGACCACGATCAGGTATAGTGATGTCCGTTTTGGCTGGATCTGGTTGAGCAGGCGTTTATCTAATTTCAATAAGTTAGCGCCTCCGGTTTTGCTTCAATCCGTTTACGAAAGATCCAATATGACCAACCCTGATAGATCAGGACAATGGGCAGGAAGATCAGCGTAATAATACTCATCACCCTGAGAGTGTACGGATTGGAAGCTGCATTGTAGATGGTCAAGCTGTAAGCTGGATCTAAAGTGGAGATCATCACTCTAGGGTACATGATTGCAAAGACAGTGATGGTGGCAAAGGCAATTGTGACTGCGGTCATCGCAAATGCCCAACCATCACGTTCTCGCCGAATGAAATAGCCACAAATCAGAATGGCTGCTGACCCTGCGATTGGGATTACGCCTGGATTTACACCGATAGCGGCAAGGATGTCAGTGGACAGATAGGTACCAATGAACAAGGCAATCAGCACCACGATAACGATGAGCCAAAGGCGGCGAGCAATTGTGCGCGCGGCTATCATCAAGTTGTCGGTAGTTTTTAGACTGAGGAAGATTGCCCCATGTAACGTAAAGGTGAGTACCATTGCCACACCACTCAATAGAGCGTACGGATTGAGGAGGTTGAAAAAACCGCCCACATAATGCATATTGGCATCGATTGGAACACCACGAGCCAGATTACCAAATGCAACCCCGAACAGGAACGCAGGCACCAAACTACCGGTGAAGATCGACCAATCCCAGAGATGTCGCCAGCGGGGATTATCATCTTTACCTCGAAATTCAAATGCTACGCCGCGCAATATCAGCGCAACGAGAAGCAGTAAAAAAGGCAGATAGAATCCACTGAACAGGGTAGCATACCAATGGGGGAAAGCCGCGAATGTAGCCCCACCAGCTGTGATTAACCAAACTTCATTTCCATCCCAATGAGGACCAATCGTATTGATAATTACGCGCCGCTTCTTATCTGTTTCGGAGCGGTTGTCGCCCCTACCCAAGATCGGGAGTAAAATTCCGACGCCGTAATCAAACCCTTCCAGGATAAAGAAACCGATATAGAGAACTGCAATAAGAACGAACCAAAGTATGTTGAGATCCATTATTTGCTCCTATTATTCTTAATCCTGAGCGCCTACTAAGGAAAGATTCTCGTCTGAAATTGTTTCTGGTGGTTGAGTCTCGTTGGGCACCCCTGCCCTGGCGTATTTAGTCAGGAGATAGATGTCCGCAACCATCAGTGCAGCATAAATTAGTGTAAAGATAATTAAGGATGTTAATACTGTGGTTGCAGGTACATTTGGGGAGATTCCATCTTGGATCCTCATTAATCCGTGAACAACCCAGGGATAGCGACCAACCTCCGTCAAGATCCATCCAGAAGTTGTAGCCAAATAGGGGAGTGGAATCGCCCAAAGAAAAATTTTCAATCCTAAATACCGTTTATCATGAATCTCACCCATAACCAGGAAAAGCGCATATAAAGATAAAGCCAATAAAACGATACCTGCCCCTACCATGGCACGGAAACTCCAATAGGTGATTGCTACAGGAGGGATATAGTTTCCTGCGCCATAAATTAGTTCGTATTCGCTCTGGATATCGTATATCCCCTTTACTTCACCATCTAACTGGTTAAAGGAAAGCAGGCTCAAAAGGCGTGGAATGCGAATGGAGAAAACCTCTCGTCGTAGAGTGAGGTCACCGATGGTGAGAATCGACAAAGAAGCCGGATCTTCTGTTTCCCATAAAGCTTCAGCGGCAGCAAATTTCATCGGTTGGATTTCGGCAACATGTTGAGCCTGGCTGTGCCCTCCAAGTGCAACCAGGATAATCGAAATTGTTCCTACGATAGCGGCCATTTGGAAAGAAGGTCTAAAAATTTCCACATCTTTTTGGCGCAGCATATGGTAGGCGCTAATACCCATAACGAAAAAGGCGGCGGTGGTAAACCCTCCCAAAACGACGTGCGGAAATTGAACCCATACATTGGGATTGAAGAGCAAGGCAGGGAAATCCACCATCTCAGCTCGTCCATCTTGAATGGCGTATCCAACAGGCTGTTGCATGAATGAATTTGCTATCAATATCCAGAGTGCGGACAAATTCGAACCTAGAGCTACCATCCACATGGTGGCTGCGTGGAGACCTTTAGATAATTTATCCCAACCGAAAATCCAAATCCCGAGAAATGTTGATTCAAGAAAAAAAGCCAGCAGAGCTTCAATAGCTAATGGTGCACCGAAAACATCCCCAACAAACCGTGAATATTCAGACCAATTCATCCCGAATTGGAATTCCAGGACGATACCTGTCACCACACCCAGGGCAAAATTGATTAAAAAAAGCTTCCCCCAGAATTTTGCCATTTTCTTATAGGCTTCCTTTCCTGTTCGTACATAAATGGTTTCCATCAAGGCAACCAGAACAGAAAGACCCAGAGTTAGCGGCACAAAGAAAAAGTGGTAGATGGTTGTAGTTGCAAATTGTAAGCGAGCTAAGAATATCGGGTCCATCCTCTAACTCCTATATGAGGGCATCAATCCCTATTTGTGGGTTGTCGAAAAACCGGAATCGATAACTATAACACCAGTTACCGGCATTTAGTGTATATTATCACAAATTCAAATTGGTTAAATTAAATCTTTAAATCCCCCAAAACCCACGTTTTACTGGACGGATGTGCTCAGCGGTTACCATAGCTTGCTCATCCACTTCTTCGACTAGCTCTCGAACCTTACGTGCTTTTTTGCGAATAATGCTAACATCGAGCATTGTGACACAACCATCCTTGCCCCATGCAGGGATAGAGGTGACTGCATACCCAGCATTACGAAGATGTTCAGATATCTGCGCACCCCGACCGGAACTGATGATTGTTAGGTGTGTGTACCCGATAGCCAGCCGTTCTTCCACCCATATTCCAATGACATTGCCAGTTGCAAAACCGGCTGCGTATCCAATAATATTCATCCAATTACCAATGTCCATCAATATGGCGCTGATAGCGAGGATGTACACCATAGCTTGAATGAATCCTGATATCCAGGCTATGCGTTTTCGTCCCCGAGCAACCATCAACACCCTTATCGTGCCTATGGAAACATCGATCAATCGGAGACCAAAAATCATTAATGCAGATTGGATTGGTACAATCATAGGGAAAGTGTTTATGCCCGCCAGAAACCTCGCCGGACCGGGCGGATATCTTCAGCTGTGATAAATGCTTCAGGATCTACTTGATTTACAATTTTCTGGACACGATCCACATTTTTACGCAAGACACTGCAATTGAGAAGGAAAACAGTTCCATCTTTACCAGAGGCTGGGATAGCAGTAACTGCATATCCTTCATTACGCAGTTTCTTGGTAATGGCTGGGCCTTGCCTTGAGCTGATGATGCGGATAAAAATGTGACCGATTGCCAGGCGTTCCTCAATAAGCATTCCAACTACATTTCCAGTTGCAAAACCGGCTGCATACCCAACTACTGATAGCGGGTTATTGATATCTTGGATTACAGAGGTAATAGCTATGATGAAAATACTAGCTTGAAAAAATCCTAAAAACCAGGTGATGGGTTTTTTCCCCCGCATGACAAACAATACGCGCAATGTATCCAGGCTCATATCAGTCACGCGTAAAGCAAAAATCATCCCAGCGCTTATCCAGGCTGCCAGCGAAAGGAAAAAATCCATGCTATTTACCTCCAGCTTTACCTGAGGTGCTGCGATTATTGATTGAAGGCATATATAATTGTTCGGTATACTCTGAAACCATACGTTTAATACTAAAAAGAGGGGTGATCGTCCGGATTGATTCCTTCATTCGACTAATCCATTCTCCAGGCAAGCCATCGGAAGAGCGCTCTTTGTAATACAATGGGATAATCTCATTTTCGAGCTTATCGTAGAGGCTTTCAGCATCTGCTTCGTCCTGGAGCTCCGGGTTTTCCATGTCGCGATCTTCACCGATAGCCCAGCCATTCGTGCCGTTGTAGCCTTCCCGCCACCATCCATCCAGGACAGAGAAGTTGAGAACACCATTCATTGCGGCCTTTTGACCAGATGTTCCTGAAGCCTCCATCGGGCGGCGGGGTGTATTCAACCACACATCAACACCTTGCAGGAGATAATGAGCTAAATTCATGTCATAATCTTCAAGGAAGACCAGGCGACCACCATTATCAGCTTTCTTCACACATCGATAAACCTCCTGAATCAGCAGTTTGCCAGGTTCGTCAGCTGGGTGAGCTTTTCCTGCAAAAATGATTTGTACAGGTCTATCTGGCCGGTTGACAATGTTCAACAATCTCTCGGTATCGCGTAGGATAAGGTTGGCGCGTTTGTAGGTGGCAAACCGGCGAGCAAAGCCTATGGTCAGGATATACGGATCTAATAAGACACCGGCAGCAATGATCTGAACGGGATGGACATTGTCATTTAACCATTGATTTCGGGCGCGCTCGCGCATATAGGCGACCAGCCTTCGTTTCAAATGACGGCGAACTGCCCATAATTCAGGATCGGGGATATTTTCTATGCTATCCCACATGCGAGGGTCGTCAATGTGTTCAATCCATTCAGACCCAAGGTAGCGATCAAAAAGGTGCCGCAAACGTCGGGCTAACCAGGTAGTTGTATGAACTCCGTTAGTGATGTGGGAGATAGGGACATCTTCTACCCGGCGTTCTGGCCAGAGAAAACTCCACATCTTGCGTGCGACTTGACCATGCAATTCAGATACTCCATTGTATTGCCCGGTGGTGTTGATAGCTAATATTGGCATGCTAAACGTTTCTCCCCAGGAGTGTTTTTGTAAACCAAGATTAATGAACTGCTCTCTGTTTAGCCCTAACTCTGGCCAAAGATGAGAAAAGTATTTATCTATCAACCATAAGGGGAACTCATCGTTTCCAGCTGGAACCGGGGTGTGGGTTGTAAAAATACTGCTGTCTCGAATCTTTTCCTGAGCTTCTTCAAAGGAGTGACCTGCAGCTACCATTTCGCATGCCCGTTCAAGATTTACAAAAGTTGAATGGCCTTCGTTGAGATGCCAGACGCTGGGATTGTATCCTAATACCCGTAAGGCGCGCACACCACCTATCCCTAAGATGATTTCCTGTGATATTCGTAAATCAAGATCGCTGCTATACAAACGAGAGGTTAGCTGGCGATCTTTACTTGAATTTTCAGGGACATCCGTATCCAATAGGTAAAGTGGTATCCGACCTACATGAACCTCCCATAAGCGCGCAATCACCTCGCGTCCAGACAATTCCACAGATATGGTCACGAGATTACCATCTGCATCGATGATTGGCAACACGGGTAGCTCCTCAAAATGCAGATGTGCATAATTTGCCTCTTGCCAACCATCTTCGGTTATATACTGAGAAAAGTAACCTTGTGTGTAAAGGAAACCGACTGCTACCAGTGGTAACCCCAGATCACTAGCCCCTTTAATGTGATCGCCAGAAAGCACACCTAAGCCACCTGCGTATATCGGCAGGGTTTCATGCAAACCAAATTCTGTTGAGAAATAGACAATTGGTTTATTTTTTAGTTCAGGATAGTTATCCGAGCACCAGGTTTTCTCTGGATTGAGGTAATTTTCAAATGATCGCATGATCCGATCGTAAAAATCAAGGAAGTAGCGGTCATGGGTTACTGCGTTAAGTTTGGGACGGGAGACCTTCCTCAAGAATTGAACTGGGTTGTGATAGGTTTTCTCCCAAAGTATCGGATCAATGCGTGAAAATAAACGTTGAGAGTCGGGGTTCCATGTCCACCATAAATTGTAGGCAAGGTTTGCCAATTTACGAATACGTCTTGGCAAGTTGAAATGATTAGGGATCTCTGCACGGAAATGATCCATTGTCTTTTTATCCTTTTGTGGGTGATTTTAGATGGCTATTATAAAGCACCTGCAGCATGGTTCCTGATATTAGAACTAAGTCAAGGTGTGAATCTTGATCCAAGGCAAATTGCATTCCTTGACAAAACCTTTATGGTTATGTTTAGACTGGCTTCTAAAATTGTTTCGCAACTGAAGGTGTACTATATATTAACCTACCCCAATTATTGAGTTAACCTCACTAAGCCATCGAATGCATAGTCAGGGCTGCATGGGTTTTTACCTGCGGACGCAATTCTGCTTGGACAAAGTCAAAAGAGTTTCGCTTAGTGTGTCTTCGTTGGATCGAAGACCATTGATGCTCCGATATTCGTTATTATATTACCATTATTTAGATATCTTAAGGATTAAGTTGAGTACTAGAAAAAGTGGTAACTATTCATCATATGAAATGAAATTAAAGCAACTAAGATTAAACAGCAAGATTATTACCTTGCCATTCATTTTACCTGCGAATACAATGGTCATGCAGTTTCATTTGAAGCAGGTTATACAGAATTTTGATTGGGATTGAGTCCAAATGAAAAGTTTCAACAAGACCACTGTGCAGCTACTCATTACATGTATTGTAGATAGTCTTTATCCGCAGGTGGGAGAAGCAGTTGTCTGTGTACTAAGCAAGGCCGGAGTGGGGGTTGAATTTCCATCCAAACAGACTTGTTGCGGTCAACCTGCCTTCAATGCCGGGATGCGTTTGCAGGCACGCAGGATGGCTAAACATACTATCGAGGTTTTTGAACCCACTTCTGGGACAATTTTGATCCCATCTGGGTCGTGTGCAGCCAT